>JABDGW010000013.1:0-4333 GCA_013285855.1 Bacteroidota bacterium | reverse complement strand
GGATAGCTTACGCTAATTTTGCGCCTTCAAAAAAAAATTGAGCAAGTAAATGATCAGTGCAAGAAATATAACGCTGGCTTATGGCAAACGCGTTTTGTTTGATGAAGTAAACCTGAGTTTCACTAAAGGAAATTGTTACGGCATCATCGGCGCAAACGGCGCAGGAAAATCTACCTTTTTAAAAATACTCAGCGGCGAAATTGAACCCAATAAAGGTTCCATTGAAATTACCCCAGGCGAACGTATGGCTGTATTAAAACAAAATCAATTTGAGTTTGATGAACAAACAGTTTTAAATACGGTATTAATGGGCCATGCAAAATTGTGGAAGATGATGCATGAACGCGAAACCATTTATGCCAAAGCAGATTTTGATGAAGAAGATGGAATGCGCGCAGCAGAGCTGGAAGCCGATTTTGGCGAAATGGGTGGTTATGAAGCCGAAAGTGGCGCTGCAAGTTTATTAAGCGATCTTGGTGTAATAGAAGAATATCACCAGAGTTCAATGCAGGATATTCCGGGGAATTTAAAAATGCGTGTATTGCTTGCGCAGGCTTTATTCGGCAATCCGGATATTTTATTATTGGATGAGCCTACAAACGGTTTGGATATTGAAACAATTGGCTGGCTTGAAAATTTCCTGGCCGATTATGAAAATATTGTGTTGGTAGTAAGCCATGACCGTCACTTTTTAGATGCTGTTTGTACGCATGTTGCAGATGTTGACCGTCAGAAAATAAAAATCTTTACAGGAAATTATACTTTCTGGTATGAGAGCTCTCAATTAATGAGTCGCCAGATTAATGATAAGAATAAAAAGACCGAAGAAAAACGCGCTGCCTTGCTTGAATTCATTGCACGGTTTTCTGCGAATGCTTCAAAAAGCAAGCAGGCTACATCAAGAAAAAAAGCTTTAGAAAAACTTACTATTGAAGATATCAGACCAAGCAACCGCCGCTACCCCGGTATTATTTTCCAACCATTAAGAGAAGTTGGTAATCAAATTTTAAATATTGAAAATTTAAGTAAGAACGTTGATGGAAGAAAGTTATTTAGTAAAGTTAGCTTCAGCATAAATAAAGGAGAAAAGATCGCTTTATTAAGCAAAGATCCTTTAGCTATTACCAGTTTTTTTGAAATAATAAACGGTAATGAAAAAACTTATGGCGGAAAATTTGAATGGGGCACAACAATTACCAAAGCATATTTGCCATTGGAAAATAATGAATTTTTTGTTGAAGGATTAACATTACTTGAATGGCTGCGTCAATATGTGCCGTCTCATGTAACTGAAGCAGACGAACCTTTTTTAAGAGGTTTTTTGGGCAAGATGTTATTTAGTGGTGATGATATTTTAAAGAAGACAAATGTTTTAAGCGGTGGTGAAAAAGTACGTTGTATGATAAGCCGCATGATGTTGCAGAATCCGAATTTAATTGTGCTTGACCAACCGACAAACCATTTGGATCTTGAAAGCATACAGGCATTTAACGAAGGCTGTCAAACATTTCCAGGTATTGTTTTATTAACATCGCACGATCATACATTTATACAAACAGTTGCCAACCGTGTAATTGAATTAACGCCAAACGGAATGATTGACCGTTTAATGAATTTTGATGAGTACATGGCAGATGACAGAGTACATTCGCTTAGAGAAGAAATGTATCACTAATTTTTCGCGATTAAATCACGTTATATAAATAAAAAACCGCCTGTACATACAAGCGGTTTTTATTATGAGGCTCGTTGATTTTAATCTTAATTCTTTATAAACTTTAATGTTTCATTTAAATTACCTGATTGCAACTGCAACATGTACATGCCGCTTTTTAGTTTAGATATATTAACATCACAATTTGTTTTTCCTGTATTGCTGAAGTTATAACTGGCAACTACAGTTCCTTTCAAATCAACAATTCTTACAGATAAATTTTCAACAAATGATTGCAGCCTGATATGCAAAACATCAACTGCAGGATTAGGAAATATATTCACTTCGTTTATTGTTGCTACCAGGGCATTATTTTCACTGCTTCCATCAGCAAATGTATTTGTTACCGTAACTGTTATCTTTTCTTCATCATACAATGGCGGTGTATCATTATCTGTTGCCCGAACTTTAAAACTGTAAGTTCCTGTTGCTGTTGGCGTCCAGGTAAATGCACCATTCGTTTTATTAATTTTTGCGCCAGCCGGAGCACCAATTAATGAGTAAGCTATTGTTTGACCATCATCTGCATCTGTTGCTTTTGCTTTAAATTTTAATGTTGAATCTTTTGTTATTGTTTTATTACCGATTGATGCAAGCACTGGTGAATCAGGTATTGATTTAACGGTTACATTCACCACACCTGCATTTGATACAATACAACCTACTCCTACTACGAAACTAAACTTATCATTGCCATTATAATTTGCATTAGGCTTATAAGTTAATTTATTTCCTGTACCGCTTAATTTACCATGAGAAGGATTAGTAACAACAGTGTAAGTTAATGGTGAGCCGCCTGAACCTGTAAGCGTTATTTTAACTGAACTATCTTCATTTACATTTATAATTTGTGCATTAGCAACAAGATTATTTACCGGCGCAAAAATCAAACTGCCATAAGCATTGCCACCATCCGTTGTAATATTCATGTGCCTTAAAACTGTATAGGAATCTCCTGACGATGAAATCTTAAAAATCGTACCCGTGTTATAAGTGCCGCCAATACTTGTGGTTCCGTATAACATGCCATCCGGGCCTTGCAATAAAGTACCTTTTGGCATTCTGCCATCAGTAGTAGCGTTTAATACACGCAATGTTTTAAATGTTCCGTCCAGAGCCATCTTAAAAATAGTGCCTGCGCTGTTTACACCGCCATCACTGCAGGTACCATATAAACTTCCATCAGCGCCTTGCATCAAACTTCCCAGCGGTATATATCCGTCGGAACTGCTGTTGAATGTATGCAGGTTCGTATAAACGCCTGCAGGTGTAAGCCTGAAGAGATGTGCGCCATTGGTTGTCATTCCATAAAAATTACTGTCGCTTGCCTGTATTAAATTGCCATTAGGCGAGCCACCATCCGTTGCAAAAACAAAGCTTTTAAGCACATTAAAATTGCTGCCGGAAAGATTCATTTTAAAAATTGTTCCACCGTTGTTTGAACCACCGGAAAGCGTCATGCCATATAAAAAACCATCTTTAGCCTGTATTAAACTGCCATTAGGATTTGCACCATCTGTCGTTCCGTTTAAATGACGTATAAGAGCAAATGAACCGCCTTGAGAAATTTTAAAAATAGTACCAACGCCATTCGTTCCACCGGAAGATGTCATTCCATAGAAATTACCATCTGATGCCAATATTAAATCTCCTTTTGGATAAGCGCCATTTGTTGATTTATTAAATGAAAATAATGCCGTTGCTTTACCACCACAAATTTTTACAATGCTGCCATACCCATAAGCACCGCCTGCAGAAGTTGTGCAGTAATATGCGCTGTCTTTCCCTTTTATAAAAGATGAATAAGGAGCATTGCCCAATACAGCGCCATTAAAATTGTTTATCACTGTAAAATTACCGCCGGTAGTGGTTTTAAAAATTGATCCATAAGTATAAGTGCCGCCGGCGCTGGCCATAGCATACAAACTGCCATCATTACCTTTTACTAATGCTGAATAGCTTGTATTGCCTTCGGTAGTGTAATCCAACGGATGCACAACTGAATATGCACCTGCTGTAGTAAATTTATACACTGTGCCACCGCCTTTACTGCCACTATAAGATGTCATACCATAAAGACTACCATCAGTGTCCAGCATCAGGCCACCATAAGGATAACCGCCATCGGTACTTGATGAAAAACTTTTAACTACTGAGTACACCCCGTTTTTTGTTACTTTAAATATAACACCAGTACTAAATTGACCACCGTTATAACATGTACCATAATAATTTCCATCTTTTGCCTGGATGATATCACTTTGCGGGTGTGTACCATCAGCGGCATTCAATTGTTTTATCACAGTTAACAGACCGCCTTTAGTTACTTTAAAAACAGTTCCATAACTAAATTGACCACCGCCATAAGTTGTTCCATAAAGTTGACCATCACTGCCTTCTGTTAAACTTGAATAACAGTTTCCGCCCTCTGTTGCATATGCCATCGTATGTATTACTGAATAAACACCATCTGGCGTTAATTTAAAAATTGTGCCTACACCGGCGCTTCCTCCATTATAAGTTATTCCATAAAAATTACCATCAGAAGCAAGCGTTAAATGCCCGTAGATATGTGCACCATCCGTTGAATAATTCAAATGTTTTATTACACTAAAATCA
>JABDGW010000012.1 GCA_013285855.1 Bacteroidota bacterium | reverse complement strand
TGAAAAGGAAATTTTTCATTCTATTCTTCCGCAGGTGACAGCGTATCAATTGGCTGCCGAAAGTAATAACGAAATTATTGCGAACAGCTTTCTGCATATCACGATAAAAGATGAACAGCTTATTAAAGTTGATTCCATCAAAAGCCAGGTACACACAGGATATATTGCAATAGATAAAAATGGAAATTACTGGCGTTGCGGAGATGCATCTATATCGTATTGCAATAACAAATCAAATCTTAAAAAAATTGACCTCCCTTTAATGTTTAAAAACAATACAGCGTTTCCGTTATGTCTTGATAGCAATAAAATATTATGGTTCGGTTGTGAGCAAAACTTCTTGCAATATAATATTGCAACTAATTCATTTCATATTTATGATTATCCTATCAACCAGGATAAGGATATTTTTGATTTTCTTCAATGTATTTACAGAGATTCCGGAGATATTGTATGGCTTGGTACACAAAATGGGTTGATGCGTTTTAGTATACAAAAGGCTTCGTGGAAATATTACGCACAAAAAAATAATGATCCAACCAGTTTAAGTAACAATGATATTTTTTCCATTTGCAATGACCCTTTTGAGCCTGGCAAATATTTATGGGTTGGAACAAACGGTGGTGGTCTGAACCGCTTTGATAAATTAACAGGTAAATGTGTTCATTATACTGTTGACAATGGTTTACCGAATAACGTTGTGTATGGAATTTTGCCTGATAATAATGGCAACTTGTGGATGAGCACAAATAAAGGTTTATCGGAGTTCAATATTCAAAATAAAAGTTTCAGAAACTTTGATGTAAATGATGGTTTACAGGGAAATGAATTTGACCGTTATGCTTATTGCAAAACAAAAGACGGCCTTTTATTTTTCGGAGGTGTAAACGGAATTAATTTCTTTAATCCTGATGAAATAAAACCGCTGAAACCACCAAAGGTTCTGGTAACAGATTTTCGATTGTTCAACAAAACGGTTTCAGTAAAAACGTCTAATTCTCCGCTTACAAAAGACATTCTTTATACTGATGCAATTAAATTAAATTACAGAGATAATGTAATTACATTTCAGTTTGCTGCTGCTGATTACAGAAGATCCGGAAATGCTTACTACCGTTATAGAATGAAAGGCTTTGATAAAAACTGGATTTATGGAGGCATGTTTCGCGAAGCAACTTATACAAATTTAAATCCTGGCAAATATTATTTTACAGTTGAAGCAAGTAATGATGGTGAGCAATGGAGTAAAAATGCAAAAACCATTTCAATACAAATCATTCCGCCGTGGTGGCGAACATGGTGGTTTTATATTTTCATTGTTATAATAACTGCTGGAATTATTTATAGCATTTATCAATACAGGCTTAAACAAATTTTAAAATTGCAAGGCGTAAGAAACCGCATTGCGACTGATTTGCATGATGAGATTGGTTCTTCGCTAAGCACTATTTCTATTTATTCAAAAGTTGCACAGGAGCAATTGAAAAACGATGCAGCAGAGTCTGGCACTTTGCTTAAAAAAATAAGCGAAGACACAAACGAAATGATGGATGCAATGAATGATATTGTTTGGACGATCAATGCACGTAACGACAGGTTTGAAAATATAATTAACCGAATGCGTGAACATGCAATACAATTGTTTGAAGCAAAAGATTGCTTACTTCATTTCAATTTTAACGAGCATCTCAATCATTTAAAATTTGACATGGAGAAGCGAAAAGATTTTTATCTTATTTATAAAGAGGCGCTGAACAATATTGCGAAGTATGCAGAAGCAAGGAATGTTTGGATTGAACTTGCTATAGAAAAAACAGAAATATATCTTTCAATAAAAGATGATGGCAAAGGCTTTGATAAAAATACAGTGCGCAAATCAGCAAACGGATTAATCAATATGCAGAACCGGGCTGCAAATTTGAATGGAGAAATTGAGATTAAATCTGAAAGCGGAAAGGGTACGGAAATATGTCTAAGCTTTCCATATCATTAATCAATAGCCTTTTTAAGCTATTGACTTATTTTTTTAATACAATTTATTTTGCTACATGATTAAGATTGCAATTTTTGATGACCATCAGCATAGGAGAGAAGCTTTAAAATTATTAATAGGTTTGGAAAAAGAAATGCAATGTGTTGGTGATTATGAAAACTGCGAAGATGTTACTGAACATCTTTCAACAAATCCTCCTGATGTTGTGCTGATGGATATTGATATGCCCAAAGTAAACGGCATTGACGGAGTGAAGATCATCAAAAAGAATTTTCCGCATACATGTATTATCATGCAAACTGTTTTTGAAGATGATGAAAAAATCTTCAACAGCATTCTTGCAGGCGCAGATGGATACATGCTTAAAAAAACGCCACCGGAAAAATTAATTGAAGGAATTTATGATGTAATGAATGGCGGCGCACCGATGACCGCAACTGTTGCGAGAAGAGTACTAGAACTTTTTCAAAAACAAAACTATCAACCGGAAGAAAAATTTGATTTGTCCGAACGCGAACTTGAAATACTTCGATTGCTTGTTAAAGGCTTAAGCCATAAAATGATCGCATCTGAACTGCACATTTCTATTTATACCGTAAATAATCACATCAAAAACATTTACCAAAAACTGCACGTGCACAGTGTTTCAGAAGCTGTTTCAACCGCCCTGCAAAAGAAAATTGTTTAAGTGTGCTTCTCATGTGCAATAGCCTGTTTTAGCTATTGACTTCGCTTTTTCATAACTCTATTTTTGATTTCTAAACTTTTGTTATGAAAAAATTGTACATCGCTTTGCTTGCGAGCTTATGCTTAAGCGCTGCAAACTTATTTGCACAAAACACTTTCCCTTCAAATGGAAGTGCAGGAATTGGAACAACCACACCGGATGCATCAGCTGTACTGGAATTACAATCAACCACACAAGGATTTCTTCCGCCCCGCATGACGAGAGCACAACGTAATACTATAGTTTCACCTGCAAAAGGCTTAATGATTTACCAAACTAACAGTACACCGGGGTTTTATTATTATAATGGAAATGGTTGGGTAATGATGAAACCCGAAACCACTACATACACGCCTGGTCAAGGTATAAGTATTGTAAATGGTGTTATTACTAATACAGGAGATTTAAACGCTAATGATGATATTACAAACAATACACCTGCAGGCGGAGATTTATCAGGAAATTATCCCTCACCGCAAGTTGCAAAATTGCAGGGCATTACGCTTTATCCTGTAGCACCTTCAAACGGACAGGTACTAAAATATAATGGCAGTTATTGGATTCCTTCTGCTGATAATGATTTACAAACTTTATCATTAAATGGAAACAATTTATCTATTAGTAATGGAAACTCTGTTGCTATTCCGCAATCGTCAGATGCACAAACTTTATCATTAAATGGAAACAATTTATCTATTAGTAATGGAAATTCTGTTTCGCTTCCACAAACGACTTATTCCGCAGGAACTGGAATTAATATTGATGCAAACAACAATATAATTAATACAGCACCAGACCAAACAATAACACTTACAGGCAGTGGTGCAACAACAGTAACAGGCACTTATCCAAACTTTACTATTGGTTCAACTGATAATAATACAATATATACAGCAGGAACAGGCATAAGTATTACCGCAAATAAAATCACCAATACAGCTCCTACTCAATGGACTATAAATGCAAATGATATTACTTATACTGGAGGTAATGCAGTTATAAATGGAGTATTCGTAGGTGTTGGTGGTGGTAGTTCTTCAAATAATGATATTGCTGTTGGAAGAGGTGCACTCAAAGATAACTCAGCAGGGCTAAACAATACCGCCATGGGGAATGAT
This sequence comes from Bacteroidota bacterium, assembly GCA_013285855.1. GTDB lineage: Bacteria > Bacteroidota > Bacteroidia > Chitinophagales > Chitinophagaceae > Parafilimonas. Next base: position 48,284 of record JABDGW010000012.1, on the reverse strand, counting down.
GCGCTTTCTAATTCAACAGGCTCTGGCAACACGGCAATTGGTACTAATGCTTTAACTGAGCTTGTTAGTGGTACAGATAATACGGCTCTCGGTTATAATGCAAAGATAGGTCCGACCAGTGCAAGCAACTCAATGGCTCTTGGTTATAATGCAGTTGCAAATGGCTCTAATATAATAGCGGTGGGTAATTCAAACATAACCTCAATAGGCGGGCAGGTAGGCTGGAGCACTTTTAGCGATGGTAGGTTCAAATCAAATATTAAAGAGAATGTACCTGGATTGGAATTTATTAATAAACTTAAGCCGGTAACTTATACACTACAGCTAAAAAAGTTTGATCAATTCCTCGGCATTAAGGATAGCCTGATGAACAGCATGGCAAGCGAATATGCAAAAAATGAACAAAAAATACATACAGGCTTTATTGCACAGGACGTAGAAAAAATGGCGAAGCAAATCGGATATGATTTTGACGGTGTGAACCATCCACAGAACGATAAGGATCATTATTCGATTGCCTATGCTGATTTTGTACCTTCATTGGTTAAAGCCGTTCAGGAATTAAGTAAACAGAATGATGATAAAGCTGCTGCTATTAATGACCTTAAAAAAGAGGTGAATGATTTAAAAACATTAATGCAAACGCTTCAGCAAAAAGTTGAAACATGCAGCCCGTGCAGAGCTGTTTCATCAACATCAACCACAGAAATTTCAGCACAGCAAATCGCTGTAAGCAGCGCATCGCTTGAACAAAATATTCCGAATCCATTTAGCAATGCGACAAGTATTGGTTACACATTACCGCAAACATATTCTTCAGCAAAAATTATTATAACAGATAAACTGGGTAAAACATTAAAAGAAATAAACGTGTCAGGCAGCGGCAAAGAAAGTTTAAAGGTTGATGCCTCAACGCTTGCCGGCGGCGCTTATCAATATTCATTATATATAAACAACAGGCTGATTGATACAAAACAAATGGTGCTTGCCAAATAAATTCATGCTAAGAAGCCTCCGGATTCAATTCCGGAGGCCTCAAAAATCAATTCTCATGTATCGGAAATTGAAAATTATGCCACGGAAACCAATTCTCATGTAGCGGAAATTGAAAATTATACCACGGAAATCATTTCTCATGTATCAGAAATTGAAAAATTATACCTCGGAAATCATTTCTGATATATCGGAAATTAAAAATTATACCTCAGAAATCATTTCTGATATATCGGAAATTGAAAATTATACCTCAAAAATCATTTCTCATGTATCAGAAATTGAAAATTATACCACGGAAATCATTTCTGATATATCGGAAATTAAAAATTATACCTAGGAAATCTTTTCTGATGTACCGGAAATTAAAATCGTTTACCAGTTTCAGCATTATTAACCTTTTTATCCATTTTATATTTTACAACTAAAAACTTAAATCACATGACACCAAAAGTACTTACCGGGTTTACAGACCTGGACGATGGAGAGCTGGATCTTGCTGCTTCCACCGCAGTTACTTCGCTTACTGATAATGGCAATTTTACTTTAGGCACCTCGCTTGCAGATTTTACAGATGCAGAAGTCACCTATCACGGCACCCTCGCTTCACTCAATACCGGCGGCAAAGCAGCCACGCAAGCCAAAAATGATGCTAGAGCTGCCTTGCTGCCCCTGTTTAGCAATGTAGCTATTATGGTGAATCAGCAGGCTGAGGGCAACAAAACCATGCTGTTAAGCAGCGGCATACCACTCGTTTCAGATAACAGGCAGCATCACCAGCAGCCTTTACCTGTAAACCTGCAGGTAGCCAATGGTCCCAATGGCAGCATAATTATAAGCGTAAAACACAGCCCCGTGGGCGACCATGGAACCGTGTTTGCCTACACACCAGCGGATTCTAAAATAACCGACCCGGACCAGTGGATGCAGAAAAGCGTGAACGGGCATAAAATTGCAATTACTGGTCTTACCCAGGGCAGCATACAGTTTTACGGCTGCGTATAAAGGCACAGACAATGAACCACTTATATGGGGCCCGTCCGTTAATAAAATCGTAAGTAACTAAAAACCTAAGTACCGCGCTGCTTGCGGTACTTTTTGTTTTAAATACCTGTTTACCTGGACTGATAGCCTGTTTTAGCTATTGACTTCGCTTTTTCATAACTCTATTTTTGGTTTAAACTTTTTGTTATGAAAAAATTGTACACCGCTTTAGTTGTTTTTGTAGTGTTGATGTTATCAAGCCCGTTAATACTATTGGCACAAACTATAAACAGTGCCGAACACAATTTATCTGATGCTTCATCTAAAAATCTTACTAAGAAATTAAAACAGGCAATAACTAAAAAGAAATATACCAGACAGGAAACTGGGGTTACGAATAAAAATGGTGATGGCGGAGGTGGTATTGGTGGTTGCACTTACATGTGGGTTTTAGATGCAGACAATGATAATTTTTATACAGGTGATATAATCTGTGGAACTCCATCTTCTCCTGGTGAGGGATATGTTGCTTATTCAATGGCAGGAGGTGAACAACCCGGCGATTGCGATGATAACAATGCATCTGTTAATCCGGAAACTACATGGGTGCTTGATAATGATAATGATGGTTATTATTCAGGCAACCCTGTTACACAATGCACTTCTCCCGGTACAGGATATGTTATAGAAACAAATCAGCAACCCGGCGATTGCGACGATAATAATGCAACTGTTCATCCGGTTACATGGATAATTGATATGGATAAAGATGGTTATTATTTTTTCCCCGCTCTTACACAATGCACTTCGCCCGGATCATTGTACATCATAAAAACAAATCAGCAACCTGGCGATTGTAATGATTTTAATGCGCAAATTAACCCGGCAACAACTTGGGTACTTGATGCCGATAATGATGGTTATTATTCAGGTGATCCTGTTACACAATGCGCTTCTCCTGGTGATGGGTATGTTATACAAACAAATCAGCAAGCAGGTGATTGCGATGATAATGATGCGTCTGTTCACCAGGTAAATACATGGGTGCTTGATAATGATTTGGATGGGTATTATACGGGTGATCCGGTTACGCAATGCGCTTCCCCTGGTGCACGATGGGTTATACAAACAAATCAGCAGCCTGGTGATTGTGATGATAATAACCCCAACGTTAATCCTTCAAATGTGTGGGTGTTTGATGCAGATGGAGATGGCTATTATTCAGGCGAACCCATTACGCAATGTTATTATCCGGGCGGAGACTGGGTTTTATTGGAGAATTCAAATGAGCAACCTGGTGATTGTGACGATTATAATGCGTCTGTTCATACAATAACATGGGTGCTCGATGCAGATGGCGATGGTTATTATACAGGTGATGTCGTTACGCAATGCGAATCACCCGGAGACGGATATGTAAAATATTCAAATCAGCAGGCAGGCGATTGTGATGATGATGACCCATCAATTAATGCTGCAACTAAATGGGTACTTGATGCAGATGGGGACGGTTATTATTCAGATTCTGTTAATGCATGCACTATGTGGGATATTGGATGGCATAAATGGGATGCAAGCTTTAAACCTGGTGATTGCAATGATCACGATGCGTCGGTTCAAAGCATAACATGGGTACTTGATGCGGATGGAGATGGTTATTATTCAGGTGAACCTGTTATGCAATGCACTTCTCCCGGTAATGGATATGTTATGCAAACAAATCAGCAACCGGGCGATTGTGATGATAATAATGCTTTTATTAATCCTGCAACTGTTTGGGTGCTCGACAATGATAATGATGGTTATTATTCAAATGCTGTTACACAATGCACTTCCCCCGGCAATGGCTATTTTAATAAAGCAGATAAAAAAGTAATGCCTGGTGATTGTGATGATAATAACCCCACTGTTCATCCGGGTGCAGTTGAAATATGCGGTAATGGTATTGATGATAACTGCAATGGAAAGATAGATGAAGGTTGTACAGTAAAAGGAATTCAGGTTTTTATATTAGATAAATCAATTGTTGAGGGCAAAAAAGGCACACGATTGATGAAGTTCCAGGTTAAGCTGAATAAAAAACCTGAAAAAATAGTAACGGTTAATTATACAACCCAGGATGGCTCCGCCACAGCAGGCAGCGATTATACCGCGCAGTCCGGCACAATTAGTTTTCAGCCAGGCGTTAAAACCGCTGTAATAAGCATACAGGTAAAAGGAGATAAAACACCTGAACCAAATGAAACTTTCGAAATTTTGCTGAGTAATGCTGTAAATGCAACTATAACTAATGGAAGTGGAACCGGAACAATTCTTAACGATGATGGAAGTATAACATTAAACGCAATTGCAAAAAATGAAGATGTAAAAATTGAAGAGCAACGCAGTTTTCAATTACAACCTAATCCTGCAATAAACAATGCATACATTAATTTAAAAGGTTATACTGGTATTGTAACTATCCAGCTCAGCGACTTTACAGGTAAATTATTAAAGCAGGATAAACTGCAGGTGCCTGTACAAAAAGTTGCGCAGCTGCCAATAAATGTATCTGGTTATACAAATGGTATTTACCTGGTAACAGTTATAGATGAAAAAGGAAACATGCAACCCAAAAAGTTAATCATTATGAAGTAAACATTGAAAAAACAGGAAGCACATCGCTTTTGAAATAATTTCTTAAAATAAATCCTGCCAAGATAATACTCATAGAATATAATTCGCCTGTATGCTAATTATTATGAAAGGCTGTCTAACAAAGACAGCCTTTTGTGCGGAAGCCTTACTAAAGCAATAAAAAAGTATTATGCACAGGTAAATCTTTTTCATACAATTAATTTTTTGGGATGATTTTATTTATGGCACAAAACTATTTTGCCTGCATACCCTGAACAATGGTGTATTTACACTATGCAAGGAGATCTTTATAAATTAGGAGACGTTAATCTACCAGTGAAGTTTGGATGAAGTTTGCAGTAATAAAAAACCCGGCAATAGACTGCCGGGTTTTTTATTTAAGAATTTTTTTAAAAAGCATTTAATGCGCAATTATCACTTTTTGTGTTCTCCTGTTACCTTTTTCATCAATTACAATAAGGAAGTAAGTTCCTCCTGCAATATCGCTAACATTCATTTGTTGTTGTGCATATTTTGCATTGCTTGTTTGTATCTTTTCCTCTTTAATCATTTGGCCCTGGATGTTAATTAATTGAACGGTTACAGTACCTGCGTAATTCGTTAATGAAATATTTATCCTGGAAGAAGCAGGATTGGGAATTATTGTAAAAGAGTTGCTTTTATCAGAAACACTTTCCGTTGCATTTAAAGAAGCTGCAGTATTATAATTGATGATTGTTCCCGTTGCCACACCATCGTTCAAACTGGCATTTACAGGATTGCTGAGTATAACATTAAATGTTTCATTCGGTTCCTGTATTCTGTCGCCATCTATTATAATTGCAATATTTACTTTTTTGATACCGGGACTAAATGTTACGGTTCCTGATTGTGCTGCATAATCACTGCCGGCAGTGGCGGAACCATTCTGCGTTATGTAATTAACCGTTACAGTTTGCGTTGATTTTACATTGAGTGTTACCGGGAAATTCATTACTCTTTGGGCTTTTGGTTTTTCAACAACAGATGCATCAGCGATGGAAATAAGCGTACAGTTTTCATCAACCTTGCCATTGCAATTGTTGTCAATGCCATCACATAACTCGGGTGCGCCTGGGTGAACTGTTGCATTATGATCATTACAATCTCTTTTGTTGGCTATGTACCCTGCAGGTTTTGTACAAACAATAATAGAATCGGTTGGATCACCATAACCATCATTATCAGCATCACGATAGAATGTTTTCGGATGAACATTCGGATTATGATCATTACAATCAGTATTGTTGGCAACATATCCTGTAGGTTGTAAACAGTTGTGTACTAAATCATTGGGATTACCATAACCATCACCATCAGCATCTCTGTACCAAATTGCGTCAGGGTTTATATATGGGTTTGTATCATCACAGTCGCTGCCATTGTATACGTAACCTTGCGGCTGAGTGCAACTAAATACTGAAATGCCTGGGTCTCCCCACCCGTCCCCATCTGCATCCTTGCAAAATGTAGTTCCCCACACATTACCATCATAATCATTACAATCCTTATTGTTTAATACATATCCAGAAAGTTGTGTGCAGTTTTGTATAGAATCATTCGGATCACCGTAACCATCCCCGTCTTTATCATGATACCAAACTGTATTTGGATTAATTGATGCAAATGCATCATTACAATCGCCGTTGTTGGAAACATATCCTTGTGGTGTTGCACAAGCCTGTATTGAATTGCCGGGATCGCCAAAACCATCACCGTCTGCATCACGATAAAATGTTGTTCTGTTATATCCTTCATCTATTTGACCGTCACAATTGTTATCAAGGCCATCACATATTTCCGGTGCACCCGGATGAGAATTTATATCTGAGTCATTACAATCACTGTTATCCTGAATATAGCCACCTGGTTGCGTGCATGCTTGCGCAGTAATATTCGGATCCCCATAACCATCACCATCAGCATCACGGTACCATGTTGAGCTCACCTGGTCAACAATAATTAAGTTGGCTACGTCTCCGCAAACATCATTATTTATCACATAGTATGTATTGGGAGAATTAACAGTTATGCTTTGAGTAGTTTCGCCTGTTGACCAGTAATTATTTTCAGCATAAGGAGAAGTTAGCGTTACCGGGAATGAACAGTCGGTACGACTTGCAGTTATTGCAAGTTCCGGGTTAGTCATCTCCTCGTTTAAAATTTGTACTGTGTCGGAATATGCTTCACACTGAGATGCATCGCCGTTGCCGGACGTAATTTCATGCACCCGGAAATAAACTGTTCCGACTGGATATGGATCTAGAAAACTACGGCTTCCCGAGAAATTAGGTACAAAATCAGCCCAATTTATTCCATTGGGCGAATACTGTAACATGGCGCCTGCTGTGCCTCCATCATATTCAAGTGTAATTAACCCATTCTTTGCACAAGCCGTTTCTGATAGCGACGACAGAACACCTGTAGCAGGTTTTTCAAGATGAACTTTTTTGGTAATCGTTCCACAACCAGCTGTGTAGTTTAAGAAATAGTCTCCTTCTGTTGTTACATTAATGCTTTGCGTTGTTTCGCCTGTAGACCAAACAATTCCTGATGAAACATTAGCGGTTAGTGTTACCGGAGAAGGAAAATTACAAGCACTTCCATTAACAGTTATAGACAACACTGGTGGTGGAGTAATCGTATATCCGTGGGTCGTGAGAATATTTTCAATACTGTCCTTCAGATTATCTAAGGCACCAACAATTATGCTAACGGTGCTCTTTGAAGGGTCGTTCACATCGGGAATTACTACAAAAAATGTAGGAATACCACTTATTGAATACTCGTAGGCAAACTGGTTGAAAACATCTGTGCTGTTTGTAATGATCGGATAAATGGTATTGTGGATGTTCGCATATTTCACGCCAAATGCAGAATCAGATTCATGACCCTGAACCTCGTCTTCAAATACAATGTCGTAAAGTTTAATATTGCCTTGACCCTGGCAGATATCATCGTAAACATTGCTCATCTGTGGTTCAGCAATTTGCGTAAAAGGACACCACCCTGTTGAGAACTCCATAACAACTGCTTTGCCATCAGACAGGTCTCCATAGAAATGATGCGATACACCGTAAATATCATTTTTGGTAAAGTCGGGCAGTTGGTCTTTTAAGCAACCTTCATCTACGACACCGTCACAATTGTCATCAACACCGTTACAGATTTCTGTAGCACCGGGGTGAATGGATGGATTATTGTCAGCACAATCGCCACCAATTGTTATATAGTCCGTGGGTGGTACCGAATCGGTTATGGTTATCGAATAACCTCCACCGTAACCATCGCCATCATGATCCAGATAGTAAGTGTAAACAGGGCAACCTTCATCAACAACTCCGTCGCAGTTATCATCAATATGGTTGCCACAGATTTCTGTTGCACCGGGATGGATTGATGGATCACTGTCATCGCAGTCACCACCCTGGTTTATGTAACCCGGCGGAGTAGTGGAGTCACGTGAGCCTAACGGATTTCCTGCATTCCCATAGCCATCACCATCATTATCCCTATAATAATAGTAAACACAATCATCGATCACTCCATCGCAGTCATCGTCAATACCATTGTTACAAATTTCCTTCGCCCCAGGATGAACTGAGGCGTTATTGTCATCACAATCGCCACCAAGTGCTGCATACCCGGAAGGAGGAACAGGACCTGATGAAATGATAGAAACATCTGTTTGTCCGTAACCATCACCATCATTGTCCAGGTAGTAAGTAGCCGCGCAATTATCAATCACTCCGTCGCAATCATCGTCAATACCGTTTCCGCAAATCTCAACTGCACCGGGATGAACATTACGATTATTATCATCGCAATCGCCGCCCTGATGTACATAGCCACTTCCCTGAAGATTTATGTCACAGGGAGCTGATACCTGTGTAGCCGGATCTCCATACCCATCCCTGTCATTATCATAATAAACAAAGCAGGTAGGTTCATCAAGTTGTCCATTACAGTTTTCGTCAATGTCATTACCAGGTATTTCGGGTGCATACGGATTTATTGAAGCATCACTATCATTGCAATCACCATTCCTCCACGCGTATCCCGGCGGAGGAGTAGAACTTGTTGAAGTTATAAAAGAGTCTGTTCCGAAACCATCACCATCATTATCTACATAATAAGTGTTGGTTCCATTTTGAGCTGATGCCACGTTACTCACCGCAAGCAAGCAGGATAGCAGAAACACAAAAGATGTAAAATTTTTTTTTGTGTGAATAGAAAATTTGTTGGAACAGTGCGTTTCAATTTCCCGCAACAGACAGGTTAAAGCTTTCATGTGATTTTGGTATGATGTGAAGAAAAGTATTCTGTCACAAAACTATCTTCATGTAAAGGCTATATCAATAGTTGAAAGCAATGAATTGGATGTAAACAAGTGAACCAATAACTTATTCTATCATTGAATCCAATGATTTGTACATGCTAATATTTTGAAGACAGTTTGTTTAAGGATTTGTAGATTTGAGAACGAAAAATTTAACTGCCATATTCTAAAATCAATTACCATATCTGTATACATATGTTGCCAGCTGGTTAATACATCCGCCCAATGTCCTGAACCTGTTGATTTGAACATCACACCTACGCTTTACACACAAGAAAACGGGCTTCCTTCTAATATGCTTGTCAACGCTGCAAAGGACAGTACCGGCTATCGTTATTTCCTCGCCATTGATGGCAAATGGAGGCGTTATGATGGAGTGAATTTTAGTACAAAAGGTTATGACCGGTCTTCATTTTTTCATTATGAATTCAAGGAGTTCGCTTCAGATCAATACACAAAACAATACCTGGGCACTGCTACATATAAATATGGAAAAGATAAGAACGGCGCTCTATTTAAATGGGGAATTGATGGTGACTCACTAATTTGGATTGACGTATACAAAAATAAAAAAGAAAGTTTTCGATTTCCACCTGAGCTGAATGGCATCAGGAATATCGATTTTTTTCCCGGTGCAGACATATGTTGGTTAACGACTTACAATCGGCTTTTCCGGTTCAATATCCGCGAAAGAAAATTTGTCGGCATTGACCTGCCTAAATCGAACAACCGACTTAGAACTGCGCCTCTACTTATTTTTTCGCGTACTAAGGAACCAGGCTTTTTATTGTTAGACAGTGTTATCTGGAAACTAAACGATAGTTCAACCTCACTTGTAAAATTCTGTTCCTTTTCTCAAAATTCAACGGTTGCTGCTTTTCCCGAGATCATTATGGACCGGTACTTTTATATGCCTGCGCCTAATGCCATTTTGTATGAGGCGGATCTTGAAAACGCGTCAGTAGCTAAAGTTGACCTTAAAGAGTATGCAAATATTAACAATGCTAATGCCCTGGTAATAACAAGTTTAAAAAACTATAAGAACTTATTGCTGATCGGCACGTCAAATGCCGGCCTTTTTGTATTTGACCGCTGCAGGCACTCGATGCAACATTTTCAGTATGAAAAACAGGATGAAGGTGAACTGGCGAATTCCGTCGCGTGGATTTTGGTTGATGATGAGAATGTAATATGGATGCAAACTGAAGCCGGCCTTATCAAACTCGAAGTCAATAATCAAAAGATCAAAAGTTACCTGCCTTCAAATGCAAAAGGCAGCGGTCTCTGCAACGATTGCAACAATGTACGTGCGATTTGCGCCCGGGATAAAGATAACCTGCTTATTGGTTCATTGCATGGGGTGTACAATTTTGAACTTAGTACTGGGAAATTCAGTAACATTATTTCTCCTGTTGACGACAAGCCAGTCTGGAATGATATTCCAATAAGCGCCATTACAAACGATCATAAGGGAAATATTTTTATTGGGAGTTGGCGTATTGACGGCATATATGTTTTGAATAATGATACGAAGAAGCTTAACAATATTCTACAGCCGAAAGATCACCCGGAACTGTCATACACCAACATGAGATGCCTGTTGTACGACTCGCATCATGTGCTTTGGGTGGGAACGAACGAAGAGGTTTTGCGCATCACAAATTTGGACGAGTTTGAAAAAAATGATTTTAAAGCAAAAACTGATATAGTGTATAAATTTCCTGAAAGGGGTGAGCAAAGCTCAGTGCGCACCGGCGGGTGCTTTGCGCTAACCGAGGCTCCGGATGGAGATATTTGGATCGGTTCTGTTGATGGTTTATATGTATATGATTATAAAACGCGGCGTATGAGAAAATATGTTCATGGCGATGCCGGGACTATTAGCGACAACGAGGTCAGGTCCATTTATTTTTCTGATAATAATGATGTATGGATAGGCACAAACAACGGCGGTTTAAATCATTTTGATATTTCTAAAAAAACATTCACCGCGTTTACAACTGATGACGGCTTGCCAAATAATTCAATCTATACAATCCTTGAAGACCATAAGGGTTTTCTATGGTTGGGCACAAATGCAGGGCTTTGTCGGTTCAATATAGCAGATCATTCAGTACGCAATTATACTCCGCGTGATGGTATTCAAAATTTTGAATTTAATACAAATGCAATTGCCGTTACCACTGATGGAAGATTTTGTTTTGGGGGGCGGACAGGATTCAATATATTCTCTCCCGATTCAATGAATGCAAGCTTTTCCCCACCGCAAGTTGTAATCACTTCATTCAAAATTTTTGATAAAGAATCTCCTATTACTAATTCTGTTTTGCGGTTGCCGTACGATAAAAATTCAGTCACATTCAATTTTGCAGCCCTCAATTATTACCGCACTAACGATAACCAGTATTCATATATGATGGAAGGCGCTGACAAGAATTGGGTTAAGTCAGGCAACAGGCAATATACGAGCTACAATAATTTGGCGCCGGGCGAATACACTTTTAATGTTCGTGCTGCGAACTATACAGGGGTATGGAGCAAAGCAGTAACTTCCGTGAAGTTTATCATTTATCCTGCCTGGTATAACACTTCATTTTTCAGAGCTATACTGGCACTTCTGATTGTTGCAGGCATTTATGGATTCTACCGCTACCGTTTGAACCAGGTACTGAAGCTTCAATCACTGCGCAACAGGATAGCCAGCGATTTGCATGACGAGATTGGTAGCACGCTCAGTAGTATCTCACTTTCAAGCATGCTTATACAGGGTAAATTAAATGGAAGCAATACTGAAGCAGAAAAATTACTGCAGCAGGTCAGCAGCAATACAGATTCGATGATGGAAGCGTTGAGTGATATTGTATGGGCCATCAATATACGGAATGATCGCTTCGATAATGTAGTGAACCGAATGCGTGCTTTTGCTATTGAAATTTTGGAGCCATGCAATATCAACATTCAGTTTAATGTAAGTGAGGATGTGCTAAACATTCAGCTTGATATGGAACAGCGTAAAAATGTATATCTTATTTTTAAAGAAGCAGTAAACAATATAGCAAAGTATTCCGCTTGTAAGAATGTATATATCAATATCAGTCGCGAGCATGGTAAGACATTTACACTTAATATTGCTGATGATGGAAGAGGATTTGAAATGGCTGCTATTAATGATGAAGGAAAAACTTTATCTGGTAACGGTATTAGAAATATTAAAAAGAGAGCGGCAGAATTAACGGGTGAAGTAACAATTCATTCAGTTCCCGCAAAAGGCACTTCATTAAATCTTAAGTTCACTATTAAAAATCATTAGATTCAACTATTGCAATCAATAATTGCTAAACCGAGTTTTGTTATATGGTAAAGGTGGCTGTATTTGACGATAACAAACCCCGCAGGGAATTACTGGAAATGCTTCTGAATTCTACTGCGGAAATGGAATGTACTGGTGCATTTGAAGACTGCAGTCATGTGATCCATAATATTGTAAAAAATATTCCTGATGTGGTGCTTATGGATATTGACATGCCTAACGTAAACGGTATAGAAGGTTTGCAATTGATAAAAAAGCAATTCCCCGATGTAAAAATTCTTATGCAAACAGTATTTGAAGATGATGATAAAATTTTTGCAGCTATCTATGCAGGGGCTGATGGTTATATTCTCAAGAAAACGCCTCCTGCTAAATTGATAGATGCTATAAATGAGGTTGTATCCGGCGGAGCACCTATGACACCAACAGTTGCAAGACAGGTATTGCATTTGTTCAATAACAGGAATAAAAAATCAGCAACAGAATTTAATCTTACAGATCGGGAACATGAAATTCTTTCTATGCTTGTTCACGGGCTTAGCTATAAAATGATCGCTGACAAATGCAATGTTTCCTATTCAACCGTTAATTCTCATATCACCCATATTTATGAAAAGCTTCATGTAAGATCAGGAACCGAAGCTGTAGCAAAAGCTATTGAACAAAAGATTGTATAGTTTCATTATAGAATGTCCGTAGCGATAGTTAATAGTGGGTATCGGGAAAGTAAAACGTTACACATGATTCAGGTTTATTTTATCTCAACAGTTTTATTCAGGCTATTATAACCCGTTGTTGCATCCCACATATTTTCATTTGCCAAACGAATAGCATATTCAGTTCTGTTCGCTAAAGATTTTGCGGCATCAGGCAAAAATAAAAACAAGTCATAATTGCCGGCTGGCATTGTATTATCAGTAATAATTTTTGTGTTGATGGTGTTGTTGCCTGAATACCATTTGCGCACATCAGTATCAACAGTAAAAACAAATTCTTTATTGGTTGTTTTATTGCGCATGATTAATTCAACAGGTCGTGCATTATAAGGTGAAGCATAACCAGCATTTTCTATGGTTAATATAAATGATAATTGCATGCCTGCTTTAGTTGCATCTTTCGGAAATATTGCATTATGCAATACAAAACGATAACCTAAATTTTTTTTAATAGCATCTATACAGCCACCGGTCTGCCAGTCATCATTCACATCATTATTGTAAGCGCAGTTTAAAAAACTGTAATGCATGTTGTGCATTTCCGTTTGTGCCTTGCCACTATTCTCGCAATTGTTTTCAGGACTGTAAGTATCATCACAGGTTTCACCTCCAACAACAACATATTTTCCATCTGCCGCCGCATAAGCATGTAAAATAGAATATGCATCTCCACCCGGCGACGAAGAATTTCCATAATCATTATACGTTCCATAATCATTCGGAGATGAAAGAAAACAATCATTATGAAAGCCGATGCGGGCTGCATCTGTTCCTGAAAATGCTTCTGCATCCGTTAGGGCTTTGGAAGATGTTGGCGCATCAACACCATACACATAACGTTGTTTCATTTGCGGTGTGCGCACCTGTATCATCCTGCTTTGAGGCAATGCATCTAACAAGGCTTTCAACACTTCATTTTTATCACTCCAGTTTTTATCAGTTAATTTTCCTTTACCGTTTGATGAAGGGTCACCAAAATAATCACTGTAATAATTTTCGCCCCATGTTCCAACAAAACCCATTTGTATGCAGGCAATCACATCGGCATTATCTTGTAACAATGGTTTCAATTGTGCAATTTGACTCAACACAATATTCTTTAGCGCATCGCCATACTTCGGACAAATAAAACCCTCAGAGCAAGAGCCACTATGTTGTGTTACTGTATAACAAAAACGAAGTATCAGTTTTACACCAGCTTCACGTGCAGATTTAAAATCGTTAGTGATTTTATCTAATAAATCCTGCGGCAAATTTTTATCTGTGTAGCCTTCCAAAACTATATTGCGAAAAACAAGAGTGCTATATACTTTATAATTCCCATCATCTGCTTTTTGCAATGTTCTCCATTGCTTCATTTGCTCAACATCAAGCGGCTCGTAGTTATTGGCATACGTTTCTGCTACCCGATAAAAACCGCGTTCTGGATTTGCAAAATCTGAATCACTTTCAACATACAAAACTGTATCTGTTGCCGGCGGTGTATAAGTTGCCGGGTTATCAAACTTGCTGCAGTGCGTAAATAAAATCGTAGAAAGAAAATATAAAATAATTGATGCAAACACTGGTTTGTTTTTCATGATATGCTTAAGAATTTTGAAACGTCATTCCCGCGAAGGCGACAACCTGCTCTTGTTTTATGATTAATTACATTTGAATGATACTTTAAAACTTTTAGAAGCAGATGCCCGGTCGTAGCCGGGCATGACGTGTAAACAGGTTGTATTAATTTTTATCTTATCAATTTCTTAAATGAATTTGCCATAGACTATAAGTTAAGCATTATTCACTCATGTCCAGCAAAAAAGAATCACTGCCTAAATCCGGTGAAAAACCGATTTCTGCACTCCAGTCGTTTGCAGCAGCCTGCACTCCAATTCTAACAGCTTTACCTGTTAAACCTCTTATTTTACTTCTGCTGATTGCCCATTCAAATTTTTGTACGCTGCCATCCTGCACAACAGTTCCCAACTTAAAAAATTCGCTTATTGATTGTGGTTGATAATTACCAAAATTCTGCTGGTCTGTTCCGATAAAATAATACGGATCTAACCAATCATCAAATACAGTTCCTTCGAGTAAAATTTCATAAGCACCGCCAGGAATATCGCCGGTTAATAAACCTGTTGTTATATCATTATCTGCATCTAAATATACATCGTAAATATTACCGTCTGCCTTTGTTGTGTTTTGTTCGAAATAGAGATAAATATAATTTGCATCGTAATCATATTTTGCTTTAATGAAGTTGCCTGAGTTTGCACCGGCGAGAACAACATTATGCGTAACTGTATCCCAATCTGAAAGTGTTTTATCATCCAGTTTAACAGCTGAAGTTTTTGAAATATGCAACACTGTTGATGCTTCCGCTTTTGTGCCATCAGATGCCGTTGCATATAATGTAGGCACATACTTTCCTTTGCCGGGATAAGTATGTGTTGGGCTTTCTTCCGTTGATGTAGTGCCATCACCAAAATCCCATTCGTAACTTACTGCACCTTTTGATTTGTTAGTGAATGTTGCCGTAGCACCATCTATGCTTATATCATAAAAAACAAACGGCGCAGCAGGATTAGATGAATCTTTTTTGCAGGAAGAAAAATTAACAGCGGCAATTAATGCAACTATTAAAATAATAAGATTTGTTTTTTTCATGTTTATATTTTTTAACCTGCTTGTAAAATTTTTTATCGGTTTTGTGAGATTTCCGCTTTTGCGGGAATAACGTGTGAGAGGTCTATTATTTTTCTTAAACGTTTATTGTGTAACAATAAAACACAACCTCTTCGACGTCATGCCCAACTTGATTGGGCATCTCAAAATAATATGCTTTTATTTTTTTGTTATACATTTTTAATCACTACGGATTTTGCACACACAACGGATTACTCTGCACTTCATCAATCGGAATATAGTAAATAATTCGCGGGTCATCCGGCTGAATAATTTCGTTTGGATAACCTGTTGGTTCTTTAGATAAATCAATATCTGTTTCTTTTAATCCCGGCAAATGATAACCCCAATACGTTCTGTTCAATGCCATATTATTTCTGTAAACATCATATGTACGTTGCGCTTCAAATGCAAGCTCAATGCGTCTTTCATTCAAAACAACTTTTAGCGCTGTTGAACCGGCAGGCACTACACCATTATATAAGCTTGATTGTAATCCACGGTTTTTTCTTATTGCATCCACATCATCCAACGCAGCTTTTGTATTGCCTTGTTTTGCATTGGCTTCCGCACGGTTCAAATACATTTCTGCCAAGCGGAACATAATCGGCGAACTCAATGTAGGGCTTCCATCCTGGAAAGAAAATTTAGTTACATAATAAATAGGAATGCCATTCTTTTTTTGAATATCGCCATTTGCATCTTTCAATGGAACAATATAACTCCAGCGTACATCTTCCGGATGAGCATCCATTAAATCGCGGATAGATGGTGATGCGTACTCTTCGCCCCAGCCACTATTTCCATCAGAATAAATCATCGAAGCAATCGAACCAAATTTTCCATAATCTTCTTTGGCAGTAAATGAAATACAAAAAATAGTTTCACTGCTTTGAACAGCATTTGCAAACATAGTTTTGAATGCTGATGAAGATGCAAGCGAAAACTTGCCCGAGGTAATTACTTTGGTTGCATAGTCCGCAGCGTCTTTATTATCTTCCATGTATAAATACGCTCTTGAAAGCAAAGCCCACGCTGCTTCTTTTGTTGCATACATTACACCGCGAGACTGGTTCATTAAGTCTGCTGCTTTTTTTGCATCCTCTACAATTTGATTATACGTTTCTTCAACCGTTGCTCTTGCTTTTTGCGCGGGGTCATCGGTAGATGTTCTTAAAATAATCCCGGGCGCTGATTTATCCTGTGAATATGGTCTTGCGAATAATCTTACCAAATTAAAATTTGTAAATGCCCGCAGAAAATAGCATTCTCCCAATAATTGTTTTCTTGTTGCATCATCTGTTGAATTAGCTTCAACGGCTGCAATAACGGTATTACAATCGTTGATGATTTTATAAGAGATGTACCAGAAATATCTCGTGTTGGTTTGCGTAGGCGAATGGTCTAAGCTAAAACTATAAAATAACGGGTCTTCTGTTACCTGGCCACATGTAATATCATCGCTTGCAAAATCACTCAACTGAAAATACTGGCGCAAATACATGTTGTTATCATCAGCAGTTCCGTTAAATTCAACATGATCTTTAAACAAAGCATAAGCGCCATTCACTGCATTGGTTAAACCTTCTGTAGTTGATGTAAGTGTTTCTGTTGTGATGGAATCACTTGGCGTTACATCTTTTATACAACTGCTGAATGTAATTGTACACATGACAATCATAACGACATAGACAGCAAATTTTTTGAGATGCCCAATCAAGTTGGGCATGACGGGTAAGCTCTTGTATTTTGTTTTTACTTTAAAAGCAAGTAAAAAAAACATAAACCTCTTACACGTCATTCCCACGAAAGTGGGAATCGCATCAAATAATTTTTTATTGTTAGATGCAGATTGCTTCGTTCCTCGCAATAATGTGCTACGAAATACAGGCAGGTTTATAAAAAAGTTCTTTATATAGTTTTTCATAGCGAATTAAAATTTAAAGTTGATGTTTAAAATATACTGATGATTGTTCGGATACTTGAAATCACTCACACCAGGTGTTACAAATGCAGCAGGTTGAATAGTTGTTTGCGGGTCTTGTCCAAGAAACTTAGTGAACGTGTAAACATTATCTGCAGAAACCGAAACAGTAATATCATCAAGCCCTAAACGCTTTGAAAAAGTTTGCGGCAAGTTATAACCAAGACTGATGTTGCGTATTTGTATAAAACTTCCATCCTTTAAATATCTTGTTGAAACCTCAACTGAATTAGCAGAATTCTGCGGACTTGGATTGGTCGCAATATCGCCGGGCTTTGTCCAAATGCTGTAATCCGATGGCAAAACAATTTGATTATAGTAAGGCTCGCCTCCATCATTCATTACAAAACGTAAATCATTGCTGTAAACTTTGTTTCCATATAAATAATATGCATTCACGCTGAGCGAAATGTTTTTGTATGTAAATGTATTTGTAAATCCGCCCTGGTATTTTGGCAACGCAGACCCTACTTCCTGGAAAGTTGCATCTGCATAGCTTGATGTAGCTTCTGTTCCTGTAACATTTCCATCTACATCTTTTGTAACCTTTTGCCAAAGCGGTGAACCCGTTTGCGGATCAACACCTAACCAAACAGGCATATAAAATTCGTATAAATTCCCGTCATTCCTGTAAATCTGCGAGATAGCCCAATCGCCGGTTTTTATAAAACTTGCCGGTAAATTTTTTAATTTATTTGTGTTGAAGCTGATGTTGAAATCAGTTGTCCATGAAAAATTTCTGCTCTGAATATTTATAGTTGATAAAGAAATTTCTAATCCTTTGTTTTGAATCTCACCGGAGTTTTCCCATCTTGTTTCAAATCCAACTGATAACGGTTGCGATACCTGTAACAACAAATTTTTTGTAAGATTATTATACACATCAACCGTTAAAGAAATACGTTTAAAAAATTCTGCATCCAAACCAATGTTTGTTTGATATTTACTTTCCCACGTTAAATCAGGACTAGGTAATTGAGAAGGCGTTGCTGCAGATGCATTATTATATTGGCTCGTTAATGAATATAAACCAAGATAACGCGATGCGCCAATATCCTGCGTACCCGTTACGCCATAACCTCCGCGGATTTTAAGATTGGTGATGAAATTATTTCCTCTTAAAAAATCTTCATTGCTTGCCAGCCATCCTGCAGAGATTGCAGGGAATGAACCATAGCGATTATTTTTTTGAAATGCAGTTGAACCATCTACACGATATGAACCTGTAATAAAATATTTATTCTTATAACTGTAATTCACCTGTGAGATATAAGAAATCAAAGCTGATTCATCGTAATAACCATTCACGCTTAAATTACTTGACACAACATTTAGCACTTTTAAACCAAAAGGCAAACCTCTTCCTGAACCACCCAACGTTTCTGTTTTGCCGCCTTCAAATGCAATACCTGCGAGACCGCTTATTTGATGATCGCCTGATTTGAAATTAAATTTTAAAAGATTGTTTGATATGCCGCTATAACTTAAAATATCATTTTCTTCCAAATAACCTGTGCCATGATATTGCCCGGCAACATCTCCCGAATAATAACTCGTGCTTTTGCTATAGCTCGCTGCAATACGATTTGTAGTTGAAAACGTTAACCAGTTTGTGATAGCGTAATTAAAATCCAGATCATAATTCGCATCAAAGCCTTTATAAGGATGGTCTGAATGTGCAATGGTATGTATTGGATTTATTTTATCACGGCTCCACCATTTGAATGTTGAATTTCCATCCACATAAACCGGGTTGCCCGCACTATCGTAAGGATTATCCCACGGCAGGTTTAAAAAACCATAATAAATATCATTATAATCATAACTCTTTCCACTAACACCACTTATATTAATGGTGTTGGTTAAAGAAACTTTCGGGCTGAAGTGTATAGTTGATGTAGCTCTCAAATTTGCACGCTGAAAATTCGTGTTCATGAAAGTTCCGTTCTCATTATAATAAGATGCGCTTAAATAATATTCGTTCTTATCTGTTCTGCCTGATATGGAAACATAATAATTCTGCATGAATGCAGGTTGAAAAATTGTTGTCAGCCAATTATGATTCTGGCTATCTAAACTTGTTGGTCGCTCGGCATAAAATTTTAATAAATCTATTTTGTATGAATTGCCTGTATCGGTTGGAATATAATCACGGTAAAATTCTTTTTGATAATTATATAACTGGTGGCCATCCATCATATTCAATTCACCAAAATCCGGTGTGCGAAATCCTGTCGTTGCTTTTACTTCAATGGTAGTTTTATTTGATTTTGCTTTTTTAGTAGTAACCAAAATAACACCGGCATTAGCCTGCGAACCATACATGGCTGTTGCAGAAGCATCTTTTAAAACAGTAATGCTTTCAACATCGTTCGGGTCAAAGTTGCCACCGATGATTCCATCTACAACATACAATGGCGTTTGCGATGCGTTGATAGACGAAACACCACGCAACCTTATTTCCGCATTTGCGCCCGGAACACCAGAACTATTCACCACTTGCAAGCCCGCAACTTTTCCCTGTAACATACTGCCCACATCATTTGTAGTAACATCTTTTAGCTTACGTTCATCAACAACCGTAACAGCACTTGTAAGCTCGCCTTTCTTTTTTGTGTTATAACCCACTACCACAACTTCATCCAGGTTCTTGTCTGTTTCAGTAAGCGATATGGTAATATTATTATCGCTTGCACCAACTGCAATTTGTTTTTGTGCGAAACCAATAGAACTTATGGTTACATGCAGTTCACCGGCTGGAACTTCAATACTAAATCTTCCACTATCATCGGCAATAACTGATTTTCCGTTTTTAATTGTGATGGATGCCTTGCTCACAGCAGACTGGTCTTTTTCAGAAACAACCTTTCCTTTTAACGACCTGGTTTGTGAAGTAGCAAATAATGTTAGCAGTAACAATGGAAAGAACAATATTTTTTTCATCTTGCACTTTTTGTTTTGTTTAGTTGTGTGATGTCACTTGAAAAATCTTATGGTTAATTCGATAAGCAACAATCACAGTTTATAATTTCAAATCAGTTTTTAAAATAGTTATGTTTGATGATGAATCTCTCTGCTTCTGTTAATAAGATTTAAACTCAAAACCAAAGATAACGAAAGAAATAAAAACAAAATAAAAATACAAAAAAGTTTTTTATAGTTATTTTTAGCAAATAAAAAAAATTAAACCAAGATGATAAAATCATCCAAACTCTGGCTGTTTTATGCAATCATTACAACTGTATTCTGGGGCGTTTGGGGAGCATTTATTGAAATACCGGAGAAAGCCGGATTTCCTGCAACATTAGGTTATGTTGTGTGGAGCATAACAATGATTCCATGTGCACTTGTTGCTTTAAATATTATTAACTGGAAACCTGAAACGGATAAACGTTCTGTTTTTTTAGGCCTTGCTGTTGGCCTGTTAGGCGCAGGCGGACAATTAATTTTATTTGAAGCCTTGCGTGAGGGACCTGCTTACATTGTCTTTCCATTAATCTCTTTATTTCCAGTATTGACCATTATTTTATCCGTTGCATTTTTAAAAGAACACACTAACAAAAAACATTGGATAGGTATAATACTCGCAATAATTGCTGCTGTTTTTTTAGCCAATCCGAAATTAACAGGCAATGAAACAACCGGCAACAGTTGGCTTTGGCTCTCAGTAATTGTTTTTATTATGTGGGGCTTGCAGGCTTATATAATGAAGTTCAGCAACAACACGATGAAAGCAGAAAGTATTTTTATGTATATGACGATTGGTGCTTTAGCGTTATCTCCTTTTGCAATATGGATGACAGATTTTTCTCAACCCATCAACTGGAGTTTTAAAGGACCATATCTCGCCTTCATTATACAAATATTAAATTCCATCGGCGCGCTTACTTTGGTATATGCATTGCGTTATGGCAAAGCAATTATTGTAGTACCACTTTCAGGTTTATCACCTGTTATCACCATCATTATTTCATTAATTATTTATGCAGTAATGCCAGGCACGGTTTTATTGATTGGATTAATAATGGCTGCGGTAGCAATTGTGTTGCTGAGTGAATAAAAATTAAGTGAAATGTGAAACGTAAGAAGTGAGATGTTCACGATCATTCATTAATTATTAACTAATCTGCAATCAATACTTCTACTCCCGCATCTTCCAATCTTTTTTTATCGTCTGAAGGAATATTTTTATCGGTAACAACTTTTGTTATTTTATCAAGCCCGCAAATAAAGGCAAGACTTTTTCTTTTAAACTTACTGCTGTCTGTAACAAGAATCACTTCTTTTGCAATCTCAATCATAATGCCATTCAAATGTGCTTCATCAATATTCGGCGTAAAAATTCCCTGCTTTGTATCAAAGCCATCTGTGCTTAAAAAAACTTTATCAACAAAAAAATTACGCAGATTTTTTTCTGCCAGCGGACCGACCAAACTCATTGCATTTTGCCGCAAATAACCCCCGGGAATTATCAGATTAACATTTGGATAGCCAATTAAAAGATTGGTAATGTTAAGTGCATTGGTAATAACGTTAAGTTGTTTTATACTGCCTACATGCTTTACAATTTCTGCAGTGGTTGTACCGCTGTCAATAATAATGGTATCACCATCATTAATTAACGAAGCGGCTTTTTTTCCGATGGCAGCTTTTTCATTCGCATGCAGTTTATTTTTTTCAGCAATGCGCTGGTCTATGCCCACATGATTTTCTGTATGAATTGCACCACCTCTTGCACGCACCAGTAAATTTTTTCGTTCAAGATGTCCCAGGTCGTTGCGAATAGTTACCTCGCTTACATTAAATTCCTTGCTTAATCTTGATACTAAAACTTCACCTTTTTCCTTTACATGTTCAAGTATTTTTTTTCTTCTTGATACAGTAAACCTTTCATTTCGCTGAGGTGCTGTTTTACTTTTTTTCATTTATTAAAGATATTGTAGCGTTCAAAATTAATTTTATAATTCTTTTCTATAAATGATTAAATCAATTTAAAAATAAGTTTTTGAAGAAAAAAGAAAGATTTTGAAAGAAGTTAATTGAATTTATTATTTTTGTTTGATAAACTTGTTTTATGCACCTGCTTACGCTTAAAAAAGATGAGCTATCTAAAAAAGGCGCTTTACATACGGCAAAAGAAATTTCAGGTCAACCAGAATTATGGAACAACACTGCAACGCTTTTTTATTCATCAGCGGATGCGATAGAAACTTTTTTAAACAACGCTTACACCGAAGCAGATAATATTATTCTTACCGGTGCCGGCACAAGTGCATTTATTGGTTTGTCGTTGCATGGCGCATTTTTTCGCAACACAAAAATTATTACAACACCCATTGCAACAACAGATATTGTTTCGCATCCGCAGGATTATTTTAACGACACGAAAACTTCACTGGTAATTTCTTTTGCAAGAAGTGGCAATAGCCCTGAAAGTTGTGCTGTGCTTGAACTTGCGGATAACTTTTCAAAAAAATGTTTTCATTTGATTATCACATGTGATAAGGATGGAGCACTGGCACAATATCAATCAAACAATCCGTCTTATATTTTTGTTTTGCCAGATGCCGCCAATGATAAAAGCCTTGCTATGACTGGCAGTTACTCATCTATGTTGTTAACCGGGTTGCTGATTGCTTATCTGAATAAAAAAGAAGAATGCAAACAACAGGTTGATATTATTTCAAAAGCTGCACAAAAAATATTTAATCGTTATTTGCCTTTGCTGCAACAAGTAGCTGAAAAAGATTTTAGACGTGCCATGTTTTTAGGTTCAGGTGCCTTGTATGGAACGGCAACCGAAGCTGCATTAAAACTGCAGGAGCTTACCGATGGAAAAGTAATCTGCAAAACAGACAGCTATCTTGGCTTGCGCCACGGACCGAAAGCAGTGATTGATGAAGATACTTTAGTTATTTATTTTTTCAGCAATGATGAATATGCAAATCGTTATGAGCAAGACCTGGTGAATGCAATGAAAGATGGCAATAATGCGATGTTTTGTTTGGGTGTTAGTGAAAATTATAAACCGATAGAAAATATAGATGCACAAATAAGTTTTGGTATAGATGCAAAAAAATTGATGGAAGATTTTTTACCGGTTTGTTCGGTGTTGGTTGGCCAGTTGTTAGGGTTTTATAAAAGTTTGCAGCTTGGTTTAATGCCGGATGCTCCTTCTGTAAACGGCGCTATTTCAAGGGTGGTGCAGGGTGTAAATATTTATCCGGTGGAAGCGCATAAATCAATCATTAATTATTGAGTGATAAAAGATCAGCAATTTTTTTGACTTTTTGCTTTTGAATTTAACTTCTTATAATGCACAAAAAACAATTCGATGTATTGGTTGCAGGTGAATTAAACATTGATCTTATACTCGATAAGCTCGATCAATTTCCTGTTATTGGCAAAGAAATTATGGCTGCTGAAATGATCTATACTTTGGGCAGCAGTTCTGCCATCTTCGCTTCAAACCTAAGCACACTCGGCATTTCAGTAAATTATTGCGGTTGTATTGGCAATGATAGTTTTGGTGATAAGATTATAAACGATCTCACTGCAAAAAATGTAGACACATCAAATATTATCCGCAGTAAAACTTCAGGTACAGGAATTACGGTGGCATTCAATTTTAAACAGGATAGAGCAATGGTTACATATCCCGGCGCAATGAATGAATTACAAGCATCAGACATAACAGATGATATGTTGATGCAGGCGCAACATTTGCACCTAAGCTCTGTTTTTTTACAACCTGCTTTAAAACCGGGTCTTGTTGACTTGTTCAAAAGAGCAAAACAATTTCAGTTAACCACATCGTTAGATCCGCAATGGGATCCTAAAGAAGAATGGCAATGTGATTGGAATAATTTATTGCCGTTGGTTGATGTATTCCTACCAAATATTGAAGAGCTAAAAAATATTACACAACAACAAAGTTTAAATGCCGCAATAAACTCGATAAAAAATATTGCAAATACTATTGTAGTTAAGAATAGTACGGAAGGAGCAACTGCTTTTTATAAAGATGAAATAATTGAACAAACTGCATTCATTAATCATGATTTTGCAGATGCCATTGGTGCCGGTGATAGTTTCAATGCAGGGTTTATCAAACAGTTCATTCAGTATAAATCACTAAAAGAATGCCTTGAAGCAGGTGCAGTTTGCGGAGCCATCAACACAACACAAAAAGGTGGTACCACAGCATTTAAAGATTTTGATACAGTGAAGAAAATTGCATTAGAAAAATTTAATTATACGTTACAATGACGATGAAAGAAAAGCTTGCAGACTTTACCAAACAAGGCAAAGCTTTGCTTGCAGTTAACTTCTACAATTTTGAAACATTGAAAGGTCTGTTGTTGGCAGCGAAAGCAACCAACAGCAGTTTAATATTACAGTTAAGCGAAAGCTCATTAAATTATTTAGGCATTGAACCAGCAATTGCGATGGCAAGAGTAATGTTGAAAGAATTTGATGTTGAAGGCTGGGTTCATTTGGATCACGGAAGCAGCATTGAAATTGTGCAACAATGTTTGGATGCAGGGTTTGATAGTGTAATGATTGATGCGAGTGAAAAATCATTTGATGAAAATATACGCATTACAAAAGAAGCAGTAAAGCTTGCAGCAAATTATAATGTAAATGTTGAAGCAGAGTTAGGTTATATCGCGAAGCTGAATCAATCACAAAAAATAGAACCAACAAGTGCTGATGATGCAAAACATTTTGTTGAAGCAACCGGTATTAATGCATTGGCAATTGCCATTGGTAATTCACATGGCTTTTATAAAGAAACGCCAAAGTTGCGTATTGATCGACTGAAAGAAATAAGAGATGTTACCAATTGTGCATTGGTATTGCATGGAAGCAGTGGCATTCCTGATGATCAATTACAACTCGCTATTCGTTCAGGTATTAGTAAAATAAACCTTGCCACAGAAACTAAAAATATTTTTATGAAGAAGCTGCAATCTTTATTAGCTGATAGCGATGAGATTGATTTGCGAAAAGTTTTTCCAAAAGCGATTGATGCAGTAACAGAGCTCATCATAAAAAAATTAAACACGATCAATATTTAATGTAATGCATAAGCTATCATTCGTCTTCGTTTTTATAATCACAACTATTTATTCATGGGCGCAAAGTGCAGATAGTCTATTGCTTGCTAATTACAAACCAACATCGATTTATAAAACTCCAAATGCTAACATAACAAAAGCTGCTTTTCCTGTTATTGATATGCATTCGCATGATTATGTAAAAACACAAAAAGATGTTGATGATTTAGTAAAGTTGATGGATAAGATGAATGTTCAAAAAACAATTATTCTTACTTATACAACAGGCAAAAATTTTGATTCAGCTGTTGAAAAATATAGCCATTATCCAAAACGGTTTGAATTATGGTGCGGCTTTGATTATACAGGTTATGAAAAACCAGGCTGGCAAAAACATGCAGTTGAAGAATTGG
This sequence comes from Bacteroidota bacterium, assembly GCA_013285855.1. Classification (GTDB taxonomy): domain Bacteria; phylum Bacteroidota; class Bacteroidia; order Chitinophagales; family Chitinophagaceae; genus Parafilimonas. Next base: position 22,157 of record JABDGW010000012.1, on the reverse strand, counting down.
AAAGATGTTATAAAAAAGGTGCAAAAGGTGTTGGTGAATTAGGCGATAAAGGCGAAGGTGAATTATATTCCAAACCCACACCAGGCAAAGGTTTGCATATTGATGATGTGCAGATGAAACCATTGCTCGAGAAATGTGCAGAGTTGCATATGCCAATAAGTATTCATGTTGCAGAAGATGAATGGATGTATGAAAAACCTGACTCAACAAATGATGGTTTAATGAATGCATCAACATGGCATGTTGACATGAATAAGCCGAATAAGCTTGATCATGATGCATTAATTAAATCATTAGAAAACGCAGTGCATGATAACCCAAAAACAATATTCATTGCTTGTCATTTGGCAAATACATGTTCCAACCTCCAGCAGCTTGGTAATTTGTTAGATAAGTATCCAAATTTATATGCAGACATTGCTGCACGTTTTGCTGAAATTGCACCAGTGCCGCGTTATGCAGCGGCATTCATTACAAAATACCAGGGCAGGTTAGTTTACGGAACAGATAATGATCCGGATGAGCTTATGTATTTAACAACGTTCAGAATTTTGGAAAGTGCCGATGAACATTTTTATGAAAGAGATATGTTCAATTATCACTGGGCTTTGTATGGATTGAATTTGCCGAAAGAAGTTTTGAAAAAATTGTACAGAAAGAATGCGGAAAAAATTATGAATTATAAATGATGTTTAATTGATGAAAAAATTACTGATTGTATTATCGAATCTTGTTTGCGTTGCTTTGATTACATCGGCACAAAACACAATCATTACTAATAAAAATTTAAGCATTGAGGTAAATAATCAATTGCAAACAAAAGTCAATTCAACATTTGTAAACGCAAAGCCATTAACCAATAATTTTTCTTCATCAGAATACATAGAAACAAAATATTTTACTGCAAAAAAATTTCATCTTACCAAAAAAGAAAAAAATAATATTCATGATGCTGGAGGTAATGGAACAGAATATAAATTTTACGGTGTTGATGATATAAATAAGATAGAGAAAATTCTTTCTATCAAAACATACGGCAACTTTCCTCACGCTGCGTATTTCAATGTTCAATACATCAATCATAGCAATAAAGAATTGCCGGTTATTAAATGGGTAAACAATGAATACAACATATTGCCGTCAACCGACTCAACAACATTCTGGACTTTCCAGGGAAGCTCACATGAAGATCGCCGCGATTGGATAAAAAAAATCAAGAAAGGGTTTTACGAGAAAAATTTCATGGGGATGAATGGTTCTGATTATGGCGGAGGTATTCCAATAATTGATTTATGGCGAAAAGATGCAGGTATTGCAATCGGTAATACGGAAGATGTTGCAAAGCTTGTTTCGCTGCCGATAGATTATGATAAATATGCAAAGACTGCAAGTGTGCATATTGAATATGAATTTCTTGAAAAAGAAATTTTACACCGGAACGACACACTTAAAACATTTCAAACTTTTGTAAGCGTACATCAAAAAGATTGTTTTGCAACATTGCTCAATTTTTCAAACTACATGCAAACAAAAGGCATTAAGCCTGCAAGTACCGAGCCTGCTGCATTTGAGCCGATTTGGTGTGCGTGGGGTTATGAAAGAGATTTTACGTTGCAGGAAATTTTAAACACGCTGCCTGAAGTAAAAAAGATAGGTATTAAATGGGTTGGATTAGATGATGGTTATCAGCAGGCAGAAGGCGACTGGCATACAAACGCAGCACATTTTCCTGGTGGTGATGCAGAGATGAAAGCTTTTGTTGACAGTATTCATGCACAAGGAATGAAAGCTGTTTTATGGTGGGCACCAATGGCTGCAGATCCGGGCAGTAATGTTTTAAAAGATCATCCAAATATTCTATTGCAGCAACAAAACGGTGCACCGCAATTTATAAGTTGGTGGGATGCATTTTACATGTCGCCAACAGATAGTGAAGTGATTGAAGAAACAAAAAATATGGTAAAACTTTTTTTACAGGATTGGGGATTTGATGCATTGAAATTAGATGGTCAATTTATGAATGCATGTGCACCTGATTATGGCGATGATCACAACATTGATTATCCTGAACAAAGCTTTGAAAAAATGCCTTTGTTGTTTAAAGCAATTTATGAAACGGCAAAAAATATAAAGCCAAATGCAGTAATTGAATTTTGTCCTTGCGGTGATGTGATAAATTTTTATCACATGCCATACATGAATCAGTTTGTTGCAAGTGATCCTGAAAGTAGCTGGCAGGTAAGATTGAAAGGAAAAGTATATCATGCTTTGATGCCAAACACTGCTTACTTCGGCGACCATGTTGAATTAACAGATACAAAGCAAGACTTTGCTTCGCAGGTTGGTGTTGGCGCTGTGCCGGGAACAAAATTTGTTTATCCTGCAACCGGCGTAAAAAGTAAAGATGAAAATTTACTTACACCTGAAAAAGAAAATTTGTTTAAGCATTGGATTGAAATTTACAATGAGAAAATGATAAGCAAAGGCATTTATCGTGGTGACTTATATGATCTTGGCTATGATTATCCTGAAACACATTGCATACAAAAAGATGATACGATGTATTATGCATTTTACAACCCTGATTTTAATGGTGAAGTTGAATTACGAGGACTTGATGCAAACAAAAAATATATAGTTACAGATTACTTCAATAATAAAGATTTAGGTACAATTAATGGTAATCAACCCAAATTAAAAATTGCATTTAAAGAATTTTTATTGATTGAAGTGAAGAAAGCTCCTTGATAATACTTGTACACCATCTTTGCTTTTACAATCAATACCTCGATAATTGAGATTCCAATCTTATCTTTTCAAAAATGTAATAATCAGTTGAATTATTTATCTGCAACTATCCTGGGTTAATTTGACGGAATATTTTGCTGTATTAATTGCCCTGTATGTTGTATGTGATAAAACTAAGTTGGAATTTAATTTAGATCAGTGATTGCCGGAATATAAAGCATGTTAAATTAGAGCAATGAAAGTATGTGCTTTTAATTGGCGGGTATGCAGTCCTTATAAAACACTAAAATTTTTTATCAGCATTTTTATTTTGATGATATTGTTTTCAAAAAACATATCAGCTCAACATGGTATTGCTTCCCATCAGCTTTCCAATTATCAATTCGATCATCTCACATTTGAAAATGGGTTATCGTTTAATTTAGTTACTTCAATTATTAAAGACAAACAGGGTTTTATCTGGATTGGTACGAATGATGGATTGAACAGGTATGATGGCGTCAATTTCAAAATTTATCGCCATGACTTCCACAATAAAAATTCTCCGGCGGGTAACAGTATTAGTGCAATGACGATTGATGCAAACGGCAATATCTGGATGGCTACAGATGTAGCCTTAACCGAATATCTTCCTGCAACAGGCAGCTTTAAGAATTTTTTTGTCACCACCAGGTCAAAAAACCGTTCAACCCAATCCGTGTATGTTGATTCGCACAATGTTGTTTGGTTTGGTGATAATGATGGATTATGTCGTTTGAATGCGGATGGAAAAATTGAAACTTTTACGATCCCGCATCTGTACCAAAGATTTTCCATCGGCTCAATAAGTGAGGATGACGAAGGAATAATGTGGGTTGGAACAATACAGGGCTTGTATAGTTTCAATAAGCAAACGCATATTTTCAAAAGATATCTTTTTGATGCGGGGATGAAAAATGAAAATGCTGTTATGTGTATTATCCAGGATCATGAAAAAAATATTTGGTTAGGAACATGGGGCGGCGGTCTTGCAAAATTTAACCGGCTTACCGGGAAATCTGAACTTTATAAATACGCCGGCATTCATAGTAACATTGTCTGGAGTATATATGAATCTTCCAATCAACCCGGAAAATTGTGGATAGGTACAGCCGATCGCGGTGCTGCGATATTTGATGCAAACAAAAAATCTTTCGAATTCGTTTCAATTGATCCCGGCAATATTTATGCTTTCAATTCTTCTGCTGTCAGCCAGATCTTTGACGATCATCTCGGCACATTATGGTTCGCGGGACACAATGGTGTGATTAAGCTGGATAAATACAAACAGCAATTTCAAAGACAGGCAGTTGAGCCACTTACAAAACTTACTGATAAAGGCATTACCGGAATCATTGTTGACACGCAGTCTTCACAAAAATTATTATGGATTTCAACTTTGCTGCATGGGCTAATGTGTTATTCCCCGCAAACAGGAAGATTCACCGTAATTGGTTCTCACGCGGGCAGTGGAAACAGCAATGAGTTTACAAATTCAATAGTGTTTGATGCTCAAAGAAAATTATGGATTGCAACTTCAACTGGACTTAAAAGATTTGATCCGGCAACAAAAACATTTATTGTTTATAAAAATATTCCCGGAAAAAATTCTTTGCCCTTTAATGATGTCAATCATTTAATACTTTCAAAAGAAGGTAAAATATGGATGTCAGTACGTGGAAATGGCTTTTGTTCTTTTGACCCCGTAACAAAACATTTTAACTGGTACCGGAAAATATCAGATCAGGATAATGATAGTATCAATAATTCTGTGTTTTGTTTAGCGGAAGATCATGCAGGTAATATCTGGGGCGGAACACAGTCTGGCGGCATGTTCAGGTTCAATCCAAAAACAGGAAAATTTTTCATTTACAATTTGAAAAATCATTTTATCAATCAAACAGTTTATGACATACTTGAAGCGGCTGATCAAACTATCTGGATCGCATCTGAAAACGGCCTCTGGAATTTTAATCCTGTTTCTGAATCGTTCACGCATTATACAACCGCTGATGGTTTGCCCAATGATGATTGCGAGGCTGTTAAACAAGACAGACAGCAGCGATTATGGATTGCAACGTTAAACGGCTTATCTCTTTTTGATAAAAAGAAAAATAATTTTGAGAACTACACTACCAATGATGGATTGATTAACAATGAAGGCAACTCATTTAGCAAAGGCGATGATGGAAAATTTTATCTAAGCTACGATGGTAGCTATAATTATTTTGATCCGGATAATATTATAAAAAATAATTTGCCGCCTCCAATTGCTTTTACATCGTTTAAAGTTTTTGGTAAAGAAATAGCGCTGCCTGGAAATAACACTGCAGATGCTCCTTTACAATTGAATTACACACAAAATATGTTGTCGTTTGAATTTGCAGCCCTGAATTATACAGTGCCGCAAAAAAATCAATACGCATATAAACTTGAAGGTGCGGATAAAGACTGGATATACAGCGGATCGGGAAGACAGGCGACTTACAGTAATCTTTCAGGTGGCAATTATGTTTTTCATGTGAAGGCATCAAATAATGATGGTGTATGGAATGAAGAAGGCAAATCAATTTTCCTTCACATTACCCCGCCGGTTTGGAAAACAGCTTGGTTCCGTGTTTTGATGATTGTCATTATTGTTGTGATGGCATATTTATTTTACCGCAGAAGAATTACGCACATCAAAAAAGAAGAAGAAGGGAAAACAGCATTCAACAAACAATTAGCGCAGATAGAAATGAAAGCTTTAAAAGCGCAGATGAATCCGCATTTTATTTTTAATTGCATGAATTCTATCAATAGTTATATACTGGAGAATGATAAAAAAATGGCATCAGATTATCTTACAAAATTTTCGACACTGATCCGTTTGATATTAGAAAATTCAGATAAACAAAAGGTAAACCTTGATGATGAATTGGCAATGCTGAAAACCTATTTGCAACTGGAGCAAAATCGCCTCGACAATAAATTCGATTATCATATAGAAGTTGATGCATCCATTAAAACCATTGCGTTTGAAATACCTCCTCTTATCTTACAGCCCTTTATTGAAAACGCCATCTGGCATGGCCTTGTTCATAAAACTGAAAGAGGAAAAATTAATATCAGCATACAAAAAGAATCTAACCGTCTTATCTGTGTAATTGAAGACAACGGTATTGGCCGCACCAAAGCTGCGCTTCTTAAAAAACAACAGGTAATAAAACATCAAAGCATGGGGATGAAGGTTACGGAAGACCGCCTTAGAATTCTAAATCAACTCAACCTTGAAACACCTTCTGTAAATATTACTGATCTTTTTACTGAAGCCAATGAACCGTCAGGAACCCGCGTGGAAATTGTTATTCCCGTTTAAATTGATTTTTATTAACTGCCACCTGCACAGTTGCTTCTGCCACCTGCACAAATAACATAGCCGGTAATACACTCCTGCTTTTTTCCAACTCATGACGAATTGAATTTTAGTGAATCTTTTAAAAGACCACATCATGAAAAAATTATACATACTAAAACAAAATTTTGTATTAAGTACAGCTCTTTTATTTTTTACGCAATATATCCAGGCGCAAAACATTTTTCCATCCACTGGAAGTGCAGGTATTGGTACCACAACACCCAATGCATCATCCATTCTTGACATGGTTTCAACTTCAAAAGGAATACTTGTACCAAGAATGACGAAAAATCAGCGCGATGCTATTGCAACTCCGGCCCCAGGGTTATTAATTTATCAAACAAACAGCACACCCGGATTTTATTATTATACCGGTACTGCATGGAAAGCAATTACGCCAAAAGTGGGCTGGTCATTAACAGGCAATGCTGCTACCGATCCTGCAACAAACTTTATTGGTACTACTGATGCGCAACCGCTGATATTTAAGATCAACAATCAGAAGGCTGGTTACCTTGGCACTTCTTCTACAACGAATACAGCATTTGGCTATCAAACACTAAATGCCAATACTTCAGGGGTTTCCAATACAGCAAATGGTTTCCAGGCATTATATGCTAATGCAGGAGCATCTTATAACTCAGCATATGGTGTTCAGGCATTATATACCAACACATCCGGGCATGATAATACAGCTAATGGTTTTTGGTCGCTATTTTCAAATACAATTGGTTATTATAACACTGCTACCGGTGGATATGCATTATACGCTAATTCAGACGGCATCGGCAATACAGCAAATGGCATATCTTCTCTTCGGTTCAACACACATGGCAGCAACAACACTGGTACAGGAGCTAATACTTTATTTTATAATACAACCGGTTATAGTAATGTAGCAGTAGGTAGTAATGCTTTATTCAACAACACTGTCGGCCACAATAACGTTGCCGTTGGAGATTCGGTTTTATATCATCAGAATAACGGGGAGGGATATAATACAGCTATCGGCTCTAAAGCTTTATACAGCAATACAACGGGTGATATTAATACAGCTACCGGTTACCAGGCGCTCTATTTTAATAATGGAAGTTTTAATACAGCATCAGGCACCAATGCTTTATACAATAATACCACAGGAGGTTCAAATACAGCTTCAGGCAATAATGCTTTATATAATAATATGGATGGGAACGTTAATGCAGCTTTTGGTTACCAGGCATTAAATACAAATGTTAGTGGAGATTACAATACAGTGATAGGTGCTTTTGCTGATGCTAACAATAGCAATTATAACAGCAGCAGTGCATTTGGCACCAGTTCTTTAATTACCGCCAGCGATCAGGTGCGTATAGGAAATTCTTTTACCGCTTCTATTGGTGGCTATCAAAGCTGGACAACACTTCCTTCAGATAAACGAGTAAAAAAGAATATAAAAGAAAATGTTCCCGGTCTTACATTCATCAACAAATTAAAACCTGTTACTTATAATCTTGATTTGAATGCAATTGATAAAATTGTACAACGACCTGTAATAAAAGATAAAGATGGCAAAATAGCTCAGCCGTCTCAACAGGAATTAGATTCAAGAAAAGCCAAAGAGCAAATATTATTTACTGGATTTGTTGCCCAGGATGTAGCAGCAGCAGCTACTTCAATTAATTACAATTTCAGCGGAGTTGATATACCTAAAAATGATAAAGATATATACGGGTTAAGATATAGTGATTTTGTAATGCCGCTTGTAAAAGCAGTGCAGGAATTAAGTAAGATGAATGATGATAAAGATTCTTCCATTATAGAATTAAGATCCGAAATAAGAAATCTGAAATCCGAAATTGAAAGCATACAAGCAATGATTGTTTCAGGTCAGTCAACCGTCAACAGTCAACGGTCAACCGTTCTTTCATCTGCTTCTCTCGATCAAAATATTCCTAATCCTTTTTCAAATACAACAACTATCAGTTACAGTCTGCCGCAAAATTTTAAAACTGCGCAAATTATTATAACAAATAAAGCTGGTAAAGTTTTAAAGCAGGTAAACGTTTTCGGCAGTGGTAAAAGTTCAGTGCAGATAAATGCTGCAACACTTGCTGCCAGCGCTTATCAATATTCATTGTTAGTTGATGGGAAATTGATTGATACAAAGCAGATGGTTTTGGCAAAATAAATTTCAAAAAACAAACTCTTTAATATTTAAACTCATGAAAAAATTATTACTCTCCCTATTTACACTCATGCTTATATCTTTAAATGGATATACCCAGATATTTCTTAACTGGCAGCGTTTTACTGATGGTACTGCGCATAGCCATGATTCGGTTGTTTCGGTGATGACAACAGGCACTGGTGTAATTGTTGGCGGCAATGTAAACAACACGGCAACTTTAAATGATATAGTTATAAAAAACTATGACCTTAATGGCAACCTGCTTTGGAGCGCCGGTTATGCTTCTCCGTTTAATGACCATCTTTCACAAATTAATTACAATGATACACTGCCGTATATTTATGGAACAGGCAATTCTGATAATGGCTCTTATCTTATCGGGTTGCTTATTAAAATGGATATGAAGGGTAATTTTGTATGGTCAAAAACCTTTAAAGCCACAGGCAATGTGAGATTTGAAGACTTAAAAGTTGCACCAAACGGAAATATTATTGTAGTTGGAGAAAGGATGCTTTCATCATTGTTATGTAATGATATAATTGCCTGTTATGACGCTAACGGAAATTTACTCTGGTCACATATAGGTAAACAGCAGGCAGGTGAAAGCGAATTCAATCACCTCGAAACAGATAGCTCAGGAAACATTTATGCTTCAGGATATATGTATAATGGTACAAATGAAGATGGGTACATTGCTAAATACAATGCAAGTGGCAAGCTGCTTAATTCCATCACTATGAATGGAGCAGGTAATAAAGACGATGAAGTAAAAGGAACAGCAGTAATGAATAATGTGCTGTATGCGGCTATGGTTGGCAGAGGCAGCAGTTCTTATGATGAAGCTACTGTTTCTGCATATAACACTTCAGATTTTTCATCGCTATGGTCAAAAAATTATAGTTCAGTAAATGGCGATATTGACCTTGTAGGAATTATCGGGCCAGAAATATCAGGCGATGTAATGGTTGCGGGTACGCAGGGTAATATTGCAGGCGCTTCTGATTATTTACTATTCAGTAATAATGCAATTACAGGTAATTTAAATTGGTCAAAAACTATAAGCAGGGGATCCGGCTATAACAATATTGCCACAGCTTTTGCTCTTAATGCTTATGGAGATTTGTTAATCACCGGAAGCTCAAATTTAGCAGGTGCAGCAGTTGATATGTTTACTGTTGAGTATGATCATTCAGGTAATCTTTTGTGGACAAAAGTTTTTAATGGCTCAGTTAATGGAGATGATTATCCCACAGCTATTGGTGCAGATGTAAACGGAGATATTTTTATTGGCGGTACTTCTGCGCAGCCAACATCATCATCTTCTTTTTCAAAGCCGGCAAAGAACAGCCGGGATTTTACTTTGCTAAAATATTCCGACAAATTTATTTGTTCGATACCTGCAAATTTATACAGCGATAGTATCAGCAGCTCTTTCGCGTGGTTGCATTGGGATGTAATGCCTGAGGCGCTTAAATATAAATTGCAATACCGCCCGATTGGTGGAACGTGGACTTCAGTAAATGTTACAAGCAATAATAAAATAATAACAGGGTTAGCTCCAAAAACAAAATACCAATGGCGTGTGAAAACTATTTGCTCAAACAATCCTGTAGTTTCTTCTGATTATTCAGTTACGAAATCCTTTTATACTTTAGGTACTGGATTTACATCTTCTTTCTACAATGAAGCAGATGAGGCAGCCGCTGCAAAACTAACAGGCTTACAAATATTTCCCAATCCAGGCAATCAACTGGTGAACCTGCAATTGAATGCTATTAGCGAAACAAACCTGCAGGTAAAATTATATGACCTGTCAGGAAAAGAATTAAAGCAATATCATTTAGCAGTAAGCAGTAAAACATTAAACCGGCAGATAGATATTTCTTCTCTTGCACCCGGCTCGTATTTAGTTGTGATCACCGGCACTAAACAAAAATGGGCACAAATTTTAATCAAACAATAGGATCAAATTTTATAGAACAATAATGTTTGATGTAATCGTATTGACTGATAGATAATAAGGTTGCCTTTCTCATCCCTATAAAACTTCAAAATGGATTCGTTACATTGTGTGGAAGAAAATGCAGAACTACAAACTATTTTGAAGGCAATCATTATTGATGATGAGGCGCGCAGCCGTAAAGCTTTACAACTTGCACTGAATGATTATTGCCCTTCAGTGCAAATTGCTGCAATCGCAGAAACCCCCGAAAATGGAATAGAAGAAATTATAAAACACAAACCTGATATTGTTTTTCTTGATGTGCAAATGCCCGGCATGAGCGGGTTTGACCTCCTGTCTCATTTTCCTGAAATTGATTTTGATATTGTATTCATTACTGCTCATGATCATTATGCTATTAAGGCCATCAGGTTCAGTGCACTTGATTATTTGCTGAAACCAATCCAGGTTGATGAATTAATGGCTGCTGTAAAAAAAGCCGAAGAGAAAAAAAATAATAAACATAAAAACTGGCAATATAAATCGCTTTATGAAAATGTGCGCAGCAACCATAATGCATCAGGTTCTATTGCTGTTCCCACGGGTGATGGATTACTTTTTATCAAAACACAAAATATTATCCGTTGCGAGGCAGATGGAAATTATGTAATTATTTACCAGGCAGGCAAAGAAAAAATACTTATCACAAAAACTCTTGGCGATATAGAATCTATGCTGAATGCAAAAGAATTTTTTCGGGTACATAACTCACATCTCATTAATCTTTCACACATAAAAAAATATGTAAAAGGGGATGGTGGTTATGTTATAATGAGTGATAATAGTTCTGTAGATGTATCACGAAGAAAAAAAGAAGAGTTTATGCAATGGCTGAATGTACATTAATGCTAATCCTTTTAATTCTTCCTAAACTTGCTTATCTCCAATCTTAAAATTCTGATCATAATTTAAGTTATTAATCAGATCCCTGCTTTCACTGAAAGTAGCATAAGCATTGAATTTTCATTTCTGTATCGGAAAGTAATTACCGCTTCTGTTTCAAACAATAAAAAAAGACCAGCCTTATTACAAATCGGCTTACCTGGCGGGCGACAGCACCAATCATACAGTTATGGCTAAAATGACACAAAAAGAATTAAACGATGTATTTCTTTTTTTAATTGACCTTAAGCGATAGAGATCCGGTTTTCTGTTTGACAGTTACTTTCTATGGGAAAATAGTCTCCACACGCAATGCATTTCACTATACCCGAATGCAGTTTTTGTTATCACATGCACAAAATATCGTTCCCTTTCAAACAGCTTGTAACAAAGCAACTTCTAAATCGTTTAGCCCAAAGAAGCGCAGTGTTGGCATAAGCATTCAACTCTGATTTATGTTAATCAAATTGATGTTTATAATCATTTGCCTGAATAATTTTCAGGCAACAGCCGCACCGGGAATTCTGTAAATTATTCAGAGCTCAATAAATAATCATGATAAAAAATTTGTTGCTTATTGCAATACGCAATTTTAAAAAAGATAAATGGTTCAGCCTGCTGAATATACTTGGGTTAACTATTGGCATAACATTCAGTTTGTTTTTAATTTTTTATATAAATGATGAACTGAACTATGATCGCTATAATGAAAAAGCTGACCAAATATACAGAATAGTTTCTTACATACATGAAAAAGATAAAAACACCAACTGGACAATTACACAAGCACCACTTGCTGCAACATTAAAAAAAGATTTTCCTGAGGTTGAAGAATCAGGAAGATTTATGAGCCGCGAAAGAACTTTATTTAAAAATGGCAATAATAATTTTTATGAAACAAAAGTGTATTATGCAGATAGTACTGTCTTCAACATATTTACTTATAAATTTATAGAAGGCAATGCTGCGCACGCTTTGAACGAACCCAACAGTATTGTAATTTCAAGATCGCTTGCAAAAAAATATTTTGGAAATAATATATCTGCAGTTGGTAAAACATTGCGCACTGTTTATGATGTTTATAAAATAACAGGTGTAATTGAAGATGTTCCCCAAAATTCACACCTGCGTTTTGATATGTTGATATCATGGGCGTCATTAAAACAGGACCAATTTGGTGGTGAGAACTGGGGCAATTTCAACAACTTCACGTATGTGCTGCTAAAACCCGGAACCAATGCTGACGCTTTTAATAAAAAACTGGTACAGGTATATAAGAAATATGTACAACCCATTTTTGCCCAATTCAATATAACCATGCAATATGATGTACAACCCATCACTTCTATACATCTTCATTCAAAACTGGAACAGGAGCCTGAGGAACTGGGCAGTATGTCTTATATCTGGATATTTTCTGCAGTAGCATTTTTTATGCTGCTGATAGCATGTATAAATTATATGAACCTTACTACTGCAAGATCTGCACGCAGAGCAAAAGAAATTGGCGTACGTAAAGTAGCTGGTTCTACAAAAAAATTACTGGTATTCCAGTTCTTAAGCGAATCAATACTTACTGCTTTGGCAGCGCTTATATTAAGCGTTGTTTTAGTATTGCTGTTATTACCATTTTTTAATTCTTTATCAGGCAAAGCATTTACATTTCATACATTATTCCAATCTTCTAATATTGTTTTATTAATTGGCATTGGTTTGTTTACAGGATTAACAGGCGGCAGTTACCCCGCATTTTTTCTTTCATCATTTCAGCCTGTAAATATTTTAAAGGGAACACTTTCGAAAGCATCAGGCAATGTAAACCTGCGCCGAACACTTGTTGTGCTACAGTTTTCTACTTCAATGGTAATGCTTATTTGTACCTGGGTTGTTTATTCTCAACTTTCTTACCTGCAAAAAAAAGATCTTGGCTTTGATAAAGACCAGGTGATGACAGTAACTGTAAATACCGGCGAAGATGAGCGTGGTAAAATAAATGCAATGGATAATGAATTCCGCAGTATACCAGGTGTAAAAACAGTTGGAACCGGCAACTCTTATCCCGGTAGCCCGAATAGTAACCTCAACCTTTTTACTGTACAAACTGACAGCGGTTATGTTGATAAAGCAGTTGAATGTTATGGCATAGATGAAAATTACATTACTTCATTAAACATACCCATTGTAAGAGGGAGAAATTTTGAAAATCTTGCAGATACATTACACAGCATTATGGTTAACGAAGCCATGGCAAAACATTTTGGATGGAAGGAACCAATTGGTAAACATGTAAAATTTCCCGGTGATACGTCAGGCCATTACATGGAAGTTGTAGGAGTTGTAAAAGATTTCAACCAAAAATCATTATACAACCCGATTGCTCCCCTTTTGTTTTTTTATGGTCCTAATGGTAATATCATTCAATTAAAATTAAACACAACTGATTTGAGTAAAACCATTGCGCAGGCAGGCAGTGTATGGAAAAAATATTTTCCTGAACTACCGTTTGAATATAAGTTCCTGGATGAAACTTTTAATTCGCAGTATGCTGCCGACCAAAAGCGCGGGAAAATATTTGCAGTTTTTTCTATACTTACTATTTTAATAACCTGTCTTGGTTTACTTGGTCTTACTGCATTTACTACGCAGCAAAAACAAAAAGAAATAAGTATAAGAAGAGTAATGGGTGCAAGCATAGTACAGATTGTTAGCCTTATTACTCAAAATTATTTGTGGCTGGCACTTATTGCTGCATTGATTGCATTTCCGGTTGCTTATTATTTTATGAATAACTGGCTTAAAGTATTTTCTTATAGTGGCGGGTTATCTGTAATTCCATTTATTATATCTGCCTTAGTTATTGTGCTTACCTCAGTTTTAACCGCTATGTTTCATTCAGCAAAAGCAGCATTATCAAAACCGGCAAATAATTTAAGAAGCGAGTAGCAGCGCAATTCAAATATGTTGCCTGGATTGCATTATCTATCTTAATCAACAATGATTGAAATAGACACTGCATTGGTGCTTAAATTTGTATTTTTAAATGTTACGCAGAAACTGTTTTTTAGATGACTAAGAAAAATAATGACCTGGATATTGTAAACGAAGTGCTTGAAGCATGTATAATGGCTTACCCTGTATCATCGTTTGTTATAAGTATTTACCAGCAATATCAAAAAAGAGGAAGCCTTAGTAAAAAACAACTGCAGGGTTTATATGGCAAGGCTTCTGAAATAGAAGATTTGCCACCAGCTAAACTTGCAACGCTTGAAGCGCTCATTAAAAAAATGCCAACCAGGTTTAAATCTGAATTGCCTGAAACCAAACCTCTATATGAAAAAGAAAAAATTGTGGGTGAATTAATAGAAGCCATACTGGCAAAATATCCGCAGCACAAAAGAGTTTTATTCTTTCAATCCAAGTATAATAATAACCATCCGCTTTCTGCGATTGAAGTTGATGAATTAAAAAAGTTTAAGCAAATACTTAAGGTGTAGAAATATGGTTCATAAATAAATATTATTGATGAGGTGTTTGATTTTATAACATGATTACTTTGCAATATGTCTTTGTTTATTGCATCACTTAATTCAGGCAGCAACGGTAATTGTTATTATGTTGGAAACGACGATGAAGCTGTATTAATTGATGCAGGCATATCATGCAGGGAAACGGTAAAAAGAATGCTTCGGCTCGGGCTTTCAATTAAAAAGATCAAAGCTATTTTTATTTCTCACGAGCATGATGATCATATAAATGGCCTTGAAGTTTTATCGAGCAAATACAATATCCCGGTTTATATCACTCAATCCACACTGCAAAACTGCAGGTTTGAAATACGCAAAGAACTTGTTCATCATTTTGCTGCTAATGAAAGAATAAGAATTGGCGACCTTACCATAAAAGCTTTTACCAAACTGCATGATGCCTGCGATCCACACAGCTTTATAGTGCAGAATGATAAAGATGTTTGTATTGGAATATTTACAGATATAGGCAAAGCCTGTGAACAGGTGATTTATCATTTCAGGCAATGCAATGCAGTTTTTTTGGAAGCGAATTACGATGAGGAAATGCTTGCTGCCGGCAATTATCCTTATTTTTTAAAGAAACGAATCAGCGGTGATAACGGGCATCTTTCCAATAATGCGGCACTTGAACTTTTTTGCATGCACAGGTCAAATAAACTTTCGCATTTAATTCTTTCTCATCTTTCAAAAAACAATAACTGTCCTGAGCTTGTGCAGAAAATTTTCATGCAATATGCAGGAAAAACAAAAATTATTATTGCTAACCGCTACCGGGAGACTGAAGTTTATCTTATACAGCAAACATCTGCAGCATCACAGCAAAATGTTTATCACAACAGCGTTGTGCAATTAAGCATGTTTTAAATACTTTAATACGCTTCGTAAAAACACACATGCTTAAAGAAATATCAATATTTCTTCAGTGTTTGAATTATGTATAATTTTATAAAGACTTATGATTGACAATAATTCTGCCTGTCAGGCAAACTTATCATGTAACTCAGGAAACATACTTCACTTCAAAAATGAAATACCACTACTTATTCACGGCATGTGTAACAGTTATTTTTTTAACCGCCTGTAATAGCCAGCCGGGTTCGCAAACATTAAGCGATAGCATACCTAAAAACGCCCTGCAGGCAGATACGTCCATTGCCGGAAATTTTACAGCAGGATCAGGGATTAAGTTTGACAGTTCGAATATTGCAACATTTTTAAAATCTCATTCTCTCTTTAAGCAGTTCTCAGATGAGTTATCTAAATTTTATCAAACCAATAAATATAATTATGTATGGTATGATAAAAGTGGATTAACAGAATTTTCAAATCAACTTGTTTCTAAAATAACAACGCTTGACCAGCAGGGAGTGAATTCATCAATTCCATATAATGATGAATTTCTTCGGTTGGTAGATTATAATTCATCTGACAATAAAGAAAATCATGAATCACCTGATATAAACACAGAGTTAATGTTAACGGCGCAGTATTTCAACTATGCAAAAAAAGTATCTGTGGGTGATCTCAATAATAAGGCAGAGTCAATAAATTGGTATTTGCCGCGCAAAAAAGTTTCCTATGCTGATTTACTTGAACAAGATATGAGCAAAGGGAGTTTAACAATCAATGCCGGACCTATTGTAACGCAACAATATGAAGGCTTGCAAAAAGCATTGGCGCAATACAGGGAGTTGGAAAAGAATGATCAGTTTAAAACAATTTCTTCTCTTTCAAAACCATCTGTTTTAAAACTAAATGACACTAATTCTGTTGTGGCTTCTATCAAAAAGCAATTGTATTTTTTAGGTTATGCAAAACAAACGGACAGCACAAATATTTTTAATGCAGCGCTTGCAGATGCAGTAAATAATTTTAAACTAACACATGGCTTGAAAGGCGATTCCTTAATTACAAACAGCATGATAAAACAGTTAAACGTGCCGGTAAGAAAAAGAATTGAGCAGATCATAGTAAATATGGAAAGGCTTAGATGGATACGTGCTGATTCGGCTTCCAATGAATTTATTTTAGTAAATATTCCTGCCTTTGCACTTTATTATTATGAGGACAAAAAGGTTGCATGGGAGTGTAATGTAGTTGTAGGCAAGCCTATGAATAAAACGGTTATATTCAGCGGGCAAATGAAATACGTTGTTTTCAGCCCATACTGGAATGTTCCGCCAAGCATCATTAACAAGGAAATAAAACCCGGCATGAGGCGTGATCCGAAGTATCTTGCCAAACATAATATGGAATGGAACGGTGGTCATGTACGGCAAAAGCCAGGACCGAGGAATTCTCTTGGTCTTGTAAAATTTTTATTTCCAAATTCTAACAATATTTATTTACATGATAGCCCGTCAAAATCATTGTTCAATGAAGATGTACGTGCTTTCAGTCATGGTTGCATCAGGGTGAGTAAACCAAAAGATCTTGCAATTAGGGTTTTGAGACAGGATTCATCATGGACATCCGGAAAAATTGATGTGGCCATGCATGCCGGCATTGAAAAATACGTAACCTTAAAGAATAAAATACCCGTTTATATTGGTTATTTCACCTGCTTTATTGATAAGAACGGGAACCTGAATTTCAGAGATGATATTTATCGTCGTGATGACAGGTTGCTGGATATGCTGATGCAGGATTAGTAATAATTCTATCTCTTATAATCTCTTCTTAGTTGCTTCAGTGATATTAATAACCCCATTAAATAACATTGTGGGGAAAAATAAAATTTAAACCGCCTTCAAAAATCTATAATATCGCTATTATAACCTTCTGCAGCAATCAATTATTTAATTCAATTTATTTCTATTATGGTACAAACAAAAAGTTTTGCAAGGCAAACCACAATTAATTTTTTAGTTGGGTTGGTCACTCTCATTATCTTTTGCTTTAATCACGCAAATGCAGGCACTAATCATCTTCCCCCAAAAATTATTTCAGGCATTGTTACAGATTCTGCTACAGGCCAGCCTTTAGCGCTGGTAAGTATATCAGTTAAAGGGAAAAAAATTACTGTTACAACCAATCAACAAGGAGTTTATTCTATAAGTGCAGACAATAATGACATACTTATTTTTTCTTACGTTGGTTATAGTAATCAATCTGTAAAAGTTGGCGACCAAACAACTATTGATGTGATAATGACGCAGGCCACAGGCTCATTACATGATGTAGTAGTTACTGCACTCGGTATTACAAAACAAAAAAGGGCAGTTGGTTATTCTGTTACTGAAGTAAAAGGAGCAACACTTACAGAAGCCCGTGAAAACAGTTTTGTAAATGGTTTGGAAGGTAAAGTTGCGGGTGTAAATGTAAGTGGTGTAGGTGCTGGTCCAAACAGTGCATCAAATGTAATTATACGCGGTATTACTTCTATGACGGGCAGTAACCAGCCATTGTATGTAATAGATAATATTCCTTTGGTGAATAACAATTATTCAACAACAGATGTGCAAAGCGGTTATGGCGGTAAAGATGGGGGTGATGGGATTGGTGATATTAATCCCGATGATATTGAAAATATATCCATCTTAAAAGGCGCCGCTGCAACCGCAATGTATGGTTATCGCGGTGCTAATGGTGTAATAGAAATTACAACAAAAAAGGGAAAGGCGGCAAAGGGTTTAGGTGTTGAACTTAACTCCAATTTTGTTTTGGAAAATGTGATTGATGAAACAGATTTTCAAACTACATACGGACAAGGCTACAATGGCGCTAAACCTATTAATGCAGATGATGCATTAGGTTCAATGGAATCAAGTTGGGGCGGCTTGCTTGATGGCTCGCTTACTCCGCAATTTGATGGTATATCACGACCATATTCTGCAGTGGCAAAAGGTAATCTTAAACGCTTTTATACACAAGGCCAAACTGCTACCAACACGATAGCATTTAGTAAAGGTTTTGGAGATGACGGCTCAACACGTTTTTCCGCAAGCTATCTTAATAATAACAGTTATGTTCCTAATGCCGGGCTTGAGCGGTTTACTTTTACGCAAAGCACTAACTTAAACCTGGATAGGCATTTAAGTCTTGATCTTTCTTCTCAATACATAACAGAATATACCAAGAATGCTCCCAATCTTGCTGATGCAGTTGGTAATTTAAACTGGGGGCCGATGTTTGTTCCTCAAAACATTGATATAAGAACGCTGGCCGGACCTAACGGTGATGGCACCGATGCAAAAGGCAACGAGTTAAATCCTTTTGCGGATGTATATACAACCAATCCATATTTTGCTGCATATAAATTTATAGGCGCCATTCATCGCAACCGCTTTATTGGTTCTGCCGATGTAAGATATAAATTTGATAACGGGCTTTATTTTGATGCACAGGTTGCAGACGATTATGTAAATGATCGCAATACAAACATAGAACCTATCGGTACAGCTTATTTAATTGATGCGGACGTTAGTGGAGATATGTACGAGCAAAATGCAAAGCAAACAGAATTAAACATTGATATTACTACCGGCAAAAACTTTAAAATAACTAATGACTTTACACTTAACTTATTGCTGGGTGGCAATTATCGTAAATCAGTTGAAGAGTATGTTACTGCCGCAGGAAATGATTTTGCCATTCCCTTCTTATACAACATCGGTAATCTTATAAATAAAAGTGAAGGTTATGGCTTGTATCATTCAGAATTTTTCTCTGTATATGGCAGTGCTGATCTTGCCTATAAAAATTATGCTTATTTAACAGTTACCGGACGTAACGACTGGTACTCAACATTGGCTCCGGGTAAAACACATTATTTATATCCTTCAGTTAGTGGCTCATTTATATATTCTGAGTTGTTACACATCCCAAACATGGATCTTGGAAAAATAAGATTGAGTTATGCTGATGTTGGCGGTGAAGCCGATGGTACTTATCTAACCTTGCAAACTTATGGCATACAAGGTACGCTGCAGGTTCCCGGAGGCACATTTCCTATTGGCAGCGCAGGCAGTGGCCAGGTTCCTAACAGTGGCTTAAGACCATCATCAAGAAAAGAGTTTGAAGTTGGAACTGAAGAAGAATTCTTTAAAAGCAGGTTGAGATTTGATCTTGCTGTATATCAAAAGAAGGTTACTAATGATATTGTGCCGGTAAGCATTGATTATACGTCAGGTTATTATTCTGCATTGCTTAATGTGGGCGACCTGCGTTATAATGGTGTTGAAATGGAAATTGGCGGAGCACCATTTAAAGAAAGAAACTTTAGCTGGGATATTGATTTTAACGGCAGTTATACAGAAGGAAAAGTTGTATCGTTAGGTGGTTTGCCATATATAACATTAGGCTCTGCAACACCAGATTGGGGTTCTGTTGCTTATATACAACAGATAGTTGGCAGAGCTCCATTGCAGATAATAGCCTTATATCCTAAAACAGATAAAAAAGGCGATATTGTTATTGATCCTTTACGCGGTGCACCCAATCCCAGTAAAGCTGTTCCAAAAGATTATGGCGCAGCCACAAGCCCATGGGCTGCTGGTATCACTAATACTTTTAAGTATAAAAATTTTACGTTGTCATTCCTTATTGATGGAAAGTTTGGTGGTAAAGTATTTTCTAATACCAATTTTGTTGCGTACGTGCAAGGTCTTGCAAAAGAAACAGTGCCGGGTCGTGATAAAACGTATGGAACAGAAAATGATCCCGTTTCAACATATTATGGCAACTGGGCAAATGCAAACCAGGGGATGTTCGTGTATAACGCAAGCTTTATCAAATTAAGGCAGATCATTTTTGGATATGAGTTTCCGGCAAAAATGTTTAATAATAAAATAGAAGGTATACGCCTAAGCTTTGTTACAAGAAATGTTTGGACGTTTATGAAACACACGCCAAACATAGATCCTGAAGCAAGCTATTCTGCTTCCATTTATTCAATAGGACTTGAATCTGCAGAGGTGCCTTATTCAAGAAATTTTGGATTTAATCTAAACGTAAAATTTTAATAACCCTATCATGTTTTATAAAAATAGAATTATGAGATCATCCATATATTTTATCGCAGCATGTTTTATAATGCTTTCTTTCGCGGCTTGCGAAAAGGAACTTATAAAACAGAATACTAATCCCACCCAGATCACCGGCGATCAATACGATCCCAATCTTTTATTAACTACTGTGCAGTTGAATTATACGGGCAGTGCAGATTTCCAGGGCGAGAACTGGGAAACTGAATGGGGTGAAATAGGTGGATTTATACAACACACATCTTCAACCAGCACTGGCTTTTATCCCGGTGATAAATATTTAAATAACAATGCAGGCTTCGGGTATTATTTTGATCATTCTTATCCTTACCAGGTACAACCTGTAGTGGAATTGTATGAGCTTACATTAAATAAGCCGCAATATGCAAACCTGCATCAAATGGCAAGAATAATGAAAGCATTGGTGTTTGAACGCATTACTGATTTGTATGGAGATGTTCCTTATTCACAAGCCGGTCTTGGTTATTATCAGCGGATCTATACTCCTGTTTATGATAAGCAACAGGATATTTATCCTGATCTTTTAAAAGAAGTTTCTCAGGCAATAGATAGCCTTGATGAAAATGGTGATAAACCAACAGGCGATGTATTTTATTCATCCAGTGCTTCAACACAAATTGATCAATGGAAAAAATTTGGCAACACTTTGCTGTTGCGTATGGCGATGCGTTTAACCAAAGTTGATCCGCAAACAGCTCAGCAATATGTAACCAAAGTGCAGGGAAAAACTTTTCAAAGCAATGCAGACAATGCTATTGTTGAACACCAGGATGGAAACGATCTAACTCGTAATAAAGACACGTGGGAAATTAACGGGCAAGACAGTGCCGACTTAAAATTGTGCAGCACTTACATTGATTTTTTGAAAAATAATAATGACCCGAGATTGCCTGTTATTTCATGGATATATGCAACCAACGATTCCAAGCCGGAAGACCAGCTTGGTTTGCCGCCGGGGTTTATTGTTGGAGGAACAAATCCGCAATTTGATATTACAAAAACTCCGGGCTGGGATCCAGTGCTTGGCATGCAGCGCTATTCAAGATTGAACAAAATTATTTTAACCAACGATGCGCCCAACTTTGTATTAACGTATGCAGAGTCTGAATTTTTATTGGCAGATGCAGCTAAGCGCTGGGGTATTGGTGATGCACAAACACATTATAATAACGGTATGATTGCAGCAATAACACAAATGGCTGCTTATGGAGATGATGCAAAAATAAGTGACGCAAATGCCCAGGCTTATCTTACTGCACATCCATACAATAATGCAGATGCGCTTAACCAGATCAATACGCAGTATTGGGCCTGTGAAATTATGAATGAATATGAAGCATGGATCAACTGGCGGCGCACGGGCTATCCTGTGTTATCACCAACAAATTATCCGGGCAATATTACCAGT
>JABDGW010000011.1 GCA_013285855.1 Bacteroidota bacterium | reverse complement strand
GGCAACGGAAGGCTTGGCGTTCGTTTAGGCTTTCAGCAAAACCTGCGTGAAGAAGCCAATGATGCAACACTTGGCAATGTGTACAATATTTACTTTCATCTCAACACATTTAATTATGATTTAAGATACATTCTTGCAGAAAAAAATCATCTCGAATTTTCTGTTGGCGCAAACGGTATGGCGCAGCAATCAAAAAATTTGGGCAGCGTTTTTTTAGTGCCCGAATATAATTTGTTTGATGTTGGTGTTTTTGCCATCGCTAAAAAAACATTTGATAAACTTACATTAAGCGGCGGCTTACGTTTTGATAACCGCAGCCTCCAGGGCAATGATTTATATATTGATAGTTCCGGCGGAAAATTACCCGGTTCATCTGCCGGCGCCATTCATCGCTTTACAGGTTATAAAACCAGTTTCAGCGGTGTTTCAGGAAGCATTGGTTTAGCGTATGATTTTTCAAATTCATTTTATGGAAAGCTAAATGTTTCCAGAGGTTTCAGGGCGCCCAACATTGCGGAAAGCGGCAGCGATGGCATACATGACGGAACTCCTTTTTATGAAATCGGTGACCCGAATTTAAAACCCGAGACAAGTATAGAAGTTGATGCAACCATCGGTATAAATAATAAAGATATTACAGCCGAAGCCAATCTTTTTGTAAACAATATCAACAACTATATTTTCCCTGTAAAACTTGCAAGTGTATCGGGCGGCGATTCTTTAAGAACAGATATAACAGTTCCTGATGCGCCGGATGCTGTTACGTTCAAATATATTTCCGGTGATGCGGTTTTAAGCGGAGGAGAACTGGTATTTAATGTGCATCCGCAAACGGTAGCCTGGTTTCATTTTAATAATACATTTTCAACAGTAACCGCCATTCAAAAACACCAGGACGATTCAACAAAATATCTTCCATACACGCCTCCAAACAAGTTAATATCAGGTATTGAGCTTACTGCAAAAAAAGCAGGCAACATTTTTAAAAATTTATACCTGCGTACGGATGTGGTAAATTGCTTTAAGCAAAATAAAATTTATTACAAGTTCGGAGATGAAACCATTACACCTGCTTATACATTATTAAATATTGGTGCAGGCGCTGATGTTTGTTCAAAAAAGAAAACGCTTTTTTCTTTATACATCTATGCTAACAATATTACAGATGTTGCTTATCAAAGCAATATGAGTCGATTAAAATATGGTGATCCGAATAATGTTACCGACAGGATTGGCGTGTATGAAATGGGAAGAAATATCAGCTTTAAAATATTAGTACCAATTGATTTTAAAAATTAAATACTGGCTGCGATTGCCATTGAATATTTATCATTTAAAAAAAATAGCTAAAGCTCAGCTTTGCGCTAAATGGCGTACCCGGCGTAAAACAAATTTCATCAACAGGAGCAGCTTCAGCTTTTAACCTTGTTTCTGTATCAAATTATGTTTTCTTTCCAGGTATTATAAAACCTGTCAGGTTGCAATATCTTCCTTCATACAAAAAATACTCTTTGTATCGTCCAGTACAATGCAATGGATGCGATGATAATTGATAATGGATAAACAACTTTTTTCTTATAATTTTTTATGTTACGAAACGGTATTATCACTAATCCAAATACCGTAAAAATTACGGTTACCTGCCCGAGCTCAACACCCACATTAAAACTGAATATTGACAAAAAGAATTTATCGCTAGGCAAACCAATTTCATTTAATGCGCTGGCAAAACCCATTCCGTGTATCAGCCCGAACATAAACACGATTAAAATTCGCCACGGGCTAAGCTTATCAATCATTATGTTTTCCAATGCAACAAATAAAATAGATAATGCTATGATCGGCTCTACCACTGCACTTGGCGCAACAATTATATTCTTCATTGATAAGGCCAGCGTAATAGAATGCGCAACAGTAAATGCAGTTGCCTGCCAAAGAATAGTGCTGACTTTTGTGCTTAATAAACAAAGACCTGTTACAAATAAAATATGATCAAACCCGTTTGGCAATATGTGCATATAACCCAGCTTTAAATAATACCAGAATACATTGCCTGCCGGCGCCTTATCTAAAGCATAATTAATTGTATGACCATAAATATTTGAAGCCAATAATAAAAAACAAACGCCTACGATATAATGTGGCTTAAAGGCCGGTTTTGAATTCACATAATTAGTTTACAATTTGGCTATTGTTTGTGCTTCAGTTCTTAATTCCGGATCTATATATGGATTTTGTAAGGATGTTTGCTCAATAGTTGTTTTTGCCAACTGTTCATTACCTGATTTATAATATATCAATGCAGCCCTGCTTAATAAAACAGGGTTTTTTGAATGCGTACGCAAAGCAACATTTATATATGGAACAGCTTTGGCATAATCCCCTTTGTTGTAATAAACCCAGGCAACAGTTTCATTAACATCTATGTTGTTTGGCCGCCTGTTATATTCCATCAGCGCATGCTCCAAAGCTTTATCATTGTCTTTTAATTTAAGATACGCGTAAGCAAGCTCTCTGTCGGCATAGTGTCCTAAGTTTTGGTTAGCAACGGCTGCTTGTGAATTTGTATTTAGCTCATCAATCACTTCTTTGGAAAGCTTATCTGCTTTTGCCTGCTGGCCAGATTGCTGATACGCATCAACCAACTCTTCTTTTATTGAATAATCATCAACAACAGAATCTGCTTTTTCGTAGAGGCTTATTGCATTCGCATAATCTTTATCAGCCATTGCAATTTGTGCAAGCCCTGAAAGTGCATAAGCGTAATTTGGCCGCATAGATAAAGAGATATGATATAGAGTATCTGCTTTTTTATAATCACCAATTTTCTGGTATAAGTTGGCAAGCTGGTATCTCGTCCATTCTGTATGTTCATCACCAGGGCCGCCGGCATCAACAGCCATTTGCATTGCCTTAATAGCGCCGGGATAATCGCCCAAAATTTCACGCACATACGATACACGCGAATAAGAAGTAAGATCAGGTCTTACCGATACCATTTTATCAGCATACATTACAGCAGAATCATAACTGCCCATTTCTACATTACCATCAACCAATAAACCATATACATAAGCATTATAAGGATTTATTTGTTGTGCTTTGTGTGCCACAACCAAACCATCGGCAAAATGGTGCTGCGACATATAAATAAGCGATTTAAATACAAGAGCATTAAAGTTTAATGAATCAAGATTTAAAACATCATTTATATACTTCATTGCAGCAACATCATAATAAGCATAATCACCGGTAACTCTTGCTTCCTGGATGTATAAAGCTGCAAGCCGCAACTGCGACTTTGAATCTGTAGGATTATCTTTTATTAATGCAAGCAGGGAATCTGAAGAATGTTTTGCCAGCTTCCATTCATTAGAATTAGCTAACGCGCCTTTTCTTTCAAGCAACACATAACCTTTCTTTTCATCTGCTGCTTTTTTATAATTGTATTTTACGATAATACCTGCAACTGCAACGCAAAAGATAATTATACTAAGCAGGTAAATATTTTTCTTTTTCATTTTGTTTATTATAAAAACAAAAACATTACACGATGTTTAACCGCGTAATGTTTTTATGATAAAATACTATTGTTTTACAATTTTTTTGGTATCTGTTTTAACACCATTGCTGTATGCAATAACAGTATATATGCCTGATGGCAAAGACGCAATATTTATTTGCGCAGATGAACCGTTAAGCATTTGAGAAGCAACTTTTCTGCCTGTAACATCAAATATATTTATCTGTAAATTTTCTATTGAAGAATTTACTTTGATAAATGATGCTGCAGGATTAGGTGAAATGGTTATTACGCTTGCATTAAACTTAACATAGCGTACAGCCGAGTAAATAGATTTCCCATCTTTATCAACTTCTTTAATGCGATAGAAGTTTGTTTTTGCCATAGATGGATTTTGATCTATAAACTGGAACACAGAACCGTCATCTTTTGCTGAAACCTGGCCGATAACTTTATATTGGTTAGCATCAGTACTTGCCTCAACATCATAATGATCGTTATTTACCTGGTTTGCAACCTCCCATTTTAATAAAGAAGTATGCTCAGCAGCAGTAGCAGTAAAGCCTGTAAATGTTACAGCTAATACACCTTCATATTGTTTGCCTGTGAAACCTCTCCATGGTGATTGTTCATACGGGAAGCATGATTTTAATGTTGTGTCATTCTTTGTTACACCTCCGGTAAACGTATACACATTTAAGAAATCAGGAGTTACCGGGCTTGCTGTGTGACCCACTTTATAATCATCATACCACAAACCAATAGCCGCCAATGCAACACCACTTACAGCCTGCAGCTCAATAGTTGTTACATCATCTTCCAATCTTCTGCCATTAGGAAAGCCGTCCATGTTAGGAATAAATTGCAAAGCAGCACTTCCATCAAACCTTGGATCAGTAAGGCCTAAAGCAGCAGCTTGTATAATGCCTAAACTGCTAAAGTCAGCACTGTTGCGTGGTGTAACCGGCACAGCCATATTTAGTCTTAACCTGTCTTCAAGTGTTGGTAAAAAATTATTAATGAAAGGCTTGCCGTTTGCAAGCGGGTTGCCATCAGGCTTACCGGTTGCTAACTGATACGGAGCAAGATTCGGAACACCTGTAAGAAATATAGGCAACAAATCTACAGCACGCGGACTATGATTATTTGGCAATAAAATAGTTCCAAAATTTGCATCATCCAAAGCTGTACCTGCAACTGCAGATGAACCTTTTAAAGGGAATAGACCTTTTTTGCCATTACGAAAATCAAAAGAGCCTAAAGATTTTGTTTGAATACGCAATTGAGAAAGACCGGGAACAGCGGTACCAAACTGGCTGTCATCCATATACAAAGCCAGCTCAGGATTATTAAAATACTCTTTGAATTTTATATCTTTTGAAGGGTCTGTTGCATTCCATTCATCTTTGTATCCTATTGGTATAACCACTTCATTAGTTAAAGGCATTCCTAATCTTGAAACTTGTATCCAGTTTCCTGAATAATCATTTTCACCTGAAGTAGTATTGAAGGTGGTAATTTTTTGCCTGCTTGCAGATGCGTAAACTCCAATTACAAAATTTGGATCTAAAATACTTGTTGCATATTTTGTTGTTTTTCCGCCTTTCTGCAAACTTGAAATTGGCACTTCAATTACAATGGAATGGCAATTAAACTTAGCCAGGCCATCACGACCAACAGGCCTGAAATTGCCTACATCAAAAGCGCCACCTAAATCAACAAAGAATGGATCATCAACCGGCCCGCAAAAAACTTTTTCGCCTGACGAAGCTGTAATAACTGCAGACATCATTAAATCATCATAGTCTGGAGCTCCTAAACCTACCGTTGCGTTTTCTATTGATCTTGGCCCAATATTATTTGGCGGAACTATGCCGCCGCTTATAATAGTTGTAAAAGTTTTACCGCCATCAGTGCTTTTATCACACCTGTACATATCCTTTAAATTTTGTTTACCCAACCGTATATTAAAAAATGTTGTTGGATCCTGGCTAGTTTGCTTAAAAACAAACCTGTAAACAATATCATCACCAGGCGTTTCGGTATTGTTATCAATATGGATTTCGTAGCGGATGCCTTCACCAAAATTATAATAGTTAGGGCCGCCTGCAGGATGTTCGAAAGGAATATAATTAGCGATCATTACAACCTTATTTGTATCACAGGGGCTGCGAAAAACATAGAGGTCTGTATTATCTGCAAGCGGATCATTTGAGATCAGCGGCGCCTCACGATGCGATGAAGCATACGATGTATAATGGCCTGCAATTAAACAAACTATTATACCTGCAAATAGTTTTATAATTCTATTCATAATAAATTTTTTATAAGTTAAAATCTTGCTTGTATGGTGTGATCAAAACCTCTCCATGGTGTTTGCACATAAGGAAAGTTTGTTTTAAATGTTGTATCGTTATGTGTAGGCCCTGCTGTGAAAGAAAGCACATTTGTAAGATCATGTGTAACCGGGCTTGAGCCTAAAGTATAATCATCATACCAAAGGCCGATAGCTGCTAAAGCTACACCGCTTACAGCCTGCAGTTCAATTGTAGTTACATCATCTTCTAATCTTCTGCCGTTAGGAAAGCCATCCATATTTGGTATAAATTCAAGATTTTTATTTCCATCAAATCTTGAATCAGTTAATCCCAATACTGCTGCTTGTATAAGTCCATCGCTGCTAAAGTCGGCACTGTTTCTCGGTGTTGCCGGCACAGCCATATTCAGGCGCAGCATGTCACTTAAAGTAGGTAAGAAATTATTGATAAAAGGCTTGCCTGCTGCAAGCGGGTTGCCATCTGGTTTACCAGTTGCCAACTGGTAGGGAGCCAGGTTAGGAACGCCCGTATAAAAAATAGGTAATAGATCCACAGCTCTTGGACTATGGTTATCTGGCAATAAAATAGTACCAAAAACGGCATCATCCAAAGCTGTACCCGTAACTGCAGACGTTCCTTTTAAAGGAAATAAGCCCTGCTTGCCATTGCGGAAATCATACGCGCCTAAAGAATTTGTTTGAATGCGCAACGCCGATAAAGAAGGCACTGCACCACCAAACTGGCTGTCATCCATATATAAAGCCAGTTCCGGATTTTCAAAATATGGAACAAAGGCAGCATCATCTGTGCTGTTGGAATATTTAGTATTCCACATGTCTTTTTTACCAACAGGAATTACGGCTTCATTGGTAAGCGGCATTCCCAAACGCGAAACCTGCACCCAGTCTCCTGAGAACTCCTGCATGCCTGATTTATCTATAGTTTTTATTTTCCGGCGGCTTGCACTTGCCCATACGCCAATAACAAAATCAGCGTCTAAAATATTCTTTGCCTGGCTTACATTTTTCCCATCTTTCTGTAAAAGATTAATAGGAATTTGCAACGCAATTGAATGCACATTAAACCGTGCAAGGCCGTCTTTTGGTGCATTAACAGAATTACCTTCGGGCCTGAAATTTCCAACATCAAATGCGCCGGCAAGGTCTACGAAGAATGGATCATCTGCAGGGCCGCAAAAAATCTTTTCTTTATTACTTGTGGTAACAATTGCATTTTTAATAAGCTGGTTATAAGTAGTATCCAAACCAACTGTAGCATTTGTTATTGAGCGCGGACCAATATTTGCCGGAGGCACAGTTCCGTTGCTTACTATGGTTATAAAAGTTTTGCCGCCATCGGTACTTTTTTCACAGGTGTAAGTAGTTTTTAAATTTTGTTTACCCAGCCTTATATTGAAAAAAGTAGTCGGGTCTTCATTTACATGAGTGAACGTAAATCTGTATGTTATATCATCGCCGGTTGTTGTTGTTTTATTCTTGATATGAATTTCATAGCGGATGTCTTCTCCAAACGTGTAATAATTCGGGCCGCCCTCAGGCAATTCAAAAGGAATGTAGTTGGCAATGATGGTAATAGTGTTTGGATTGTCGGGGCTTCTGAAAGCATAAACATCTGTGTTATCAGCCAAAGGATCATTGGATATCAACGGGGCTTCTCTGTGAGATGATGCATTGGCATGTATGGCATAGGAGGCCATCAACACACAAAACATCACAAACCTTCGGCAAGGTGCATGTAAAATTTTCATACGCATAAAGCATAATTTTTTAAGTGAAGAATTTCTGTTGAGGTATTCTGATAAGCTACGTAACTGTTATGCCGGTTGGATTTTTATATTTTACTATTTTCAAAAAAAGATTGGATTTCTTTTTATCTTGTAAGCACAACTCAGTTACTATGAAAATAAAAACAGCACTTCTTTTTATTGTTTGTGGTGTGATTAGCCTTACAAATCTGCATGCACAAAAAACAATAACGGGTTTTCAGGCACCTGAAAGCGCAATCAGGTCAGGCGATAAATTATTTGTATCAAACATTGGCGGCGAACAGCCTAACCCGCTTGCGTTGGATGGTAATGGTTTTATTTCAGAACTCTCCGCTGATGGTAATATCATTCAGCAAAAATTTAATAAAGCTGTATTGAACGGGCCAAAAGGTTTGGCAATAATCGGCAACACATTATATACGGCAGACGTAAACCGTGTTGTGGGTCTAGACATCAATTCAGGCGAACAGGTTTTTGAATTGAATTTTCCTGAGGCAAAAATGCTGAATGATTTGTGCAGTATTGGTGATAAATATTTAGCTGTATCAGAAACTATAAATGGCAAAGTATATTTAATTGATGTTGCTAATAAATCATATAATTTTCTCGGTAGTATTAATGGTGCAAACGGCCTTACATACGATGCAAAAACAAAACAACTCTTTGCATGTGGCATGGGAATGAATATGGATGGAACAGGAAAATTATATTCACAACATTTAGATAGTAAAGACACAACATTTAATGAATTAGCAAACAGCCCAACAGGAATATTTGATGGTTTAGAATTTACAGATGAAGATCATTTGCTTGTTACAGACTGGCATGGTGCTGATAGCACAAAAGGAAGATTTGTGATATATAATTTGAAGGATCATACCAGTAAAACATACTCAATTGATGCCGGCCCGGCAGATGTTGGTTACGATAAATCTTCGCATACATTTTATTTGCCGCAGATGATGAAAAATGATTTGCTGATAGAAAATTTAAACAAGCTAAAAGCCCAATAGGTTTCAAAAGTTAAATCAATACGCATAAGGGCTTTTTTCAAATTCTGAAATTTACGAATGCCTAACTTTGCATTCTATGCAGGTATATTGCAATTCACTTACAGAATACAGCCGTTTACAAACCCGTGAAGTAAAGATCGGTGATCTTTTATTGGGCAATCTTCACCCAGTGCGTGTGCAAACCATGACGACAACAGACACGATGAATACCGTTGCCACTGTTGAACAAACTATTCGTTGTATTGAAGCAGGTGCAGAATTGGTGCGTATAACAGCACCGTCAAAAAAAGATGCAGAAAATTTGCTCAACATAAAAAATGAATTACACAAACGCGGTTATAAAACACCGCTGGTGGCAGATATTCATTTTACACCTAATGCCGCAGAAATTGCAGCACGTATTGTAGAGAAAGTAAGAGTGAATCCTGGTAATTATGTTGATAAGAAAAAGTTTGAACAAATTGAATACACCGATGCAGAATATGCTGAAGAAATTGACCGCATCCGTGAACGTTTTACACCATTAATTAAAATCTGTAAAGAATATGGAACTGCCATGCGCATCGGCACAAATCATGGTTCTTTAAGTGACAGAATTATGAGCCGTTACGGCGATACGCCGATGGGAATGGTAGAAAGTGCGATGGAATTTTTACGCATAGCAAGAAATGAAAGTTATCACAATATTGTATTAAGCATGAAGGCGAGCAATACACTGGTGATGGTTGAAGCGTATCGCTTACTGGTGAATACAATGTTTGAAGAGTTTCATGAAATTTATCCTTTGCATCTTGGCGTAACTGAAGCCGGCGATGGTGAAGACGGAAGAATAAAAAGCGCAGT
The DNA here is from genome assembly GCA_013285855.1 of Bacteroidota bacterium. GTDB lineage: Bacteria > Bacteroidota > Bacteroidia > Chitinophagales > Chitinophagaceae > Parafilimonas. The sequence goes on along the minus strand of JABDGW010000011.1, from coordinate 44,215 downwards.
AGGTATTGGCACTTTAATGGAAGATGGCTTGGGTGATACGATTCGTGTATCATTAACTGAAGATCCCGAATTTGAAATTCCTGTTTGTAAAGACCTGGTAAAGCGTTATGAAAACAGGAAACATCATTCACCAATAAAAAGTTTACTAAATAAGCTGCATATAAAAAGCACGCAGCGATCAACGGGCAACGGTCAACAATTAACGCTTCCTTACAATCCCTTCAATTATCAGCGCAGGCACACACATGAAGTAAATAATATCGGTGGCATGTTGGTTCCGGTTGTGATTGCTGATTTTATGCAGAAAGAAAAAACAAATGCGGAAGACCTTCAGGCCATTGGTTATAATTATATTGAAACAACAGATAAATGGAATATTGCTGATTCAGCAGCAGATTATATTTATACTGCTGATAAGATTTTAGATTTCCATTTACCGGGCACTTTAAAAATTATTTGCAATGTAAAAACATGGTTGCAGCATCAGCATTTAAGTGATATTGCGTTTCCGCTTTTTGAAGGCGTTGAATATTTAGATATCTCAGAAAAATCATCCAGGCAAAACTTTATTGCCATTGATGTGCATACCATTGATAAGAAAATTAAAGAAAAAATATTTGACCTGATTGCAACAGATGTTACAGCAGTGTTGTGTTTGTACTCAAGTAATAAACATAGTATGGCAGATGTGCGCCGGAATATTATTGAGTTAATGGAACGCAACATTAAAACGCCGGTTATTATTTGTGTTGAAAGTAACTGTACAGAAGTAGATGAACAACTTATACAGTTCTCTGCAGAAGCAGGTGCATTATTGCTTGATGGTTTTGGCGATGGCGTATGGCTGATGAATGATCCAAAAAAAATGCACAATACAAAACTTAGCGGACGCAATTATATTCCTGCTACAAACAATCATCAATTTTTAAATTCAACTTCATTTTCTATTCTGCAGGCAACACGCACACGCATTTCAAAAACAGAATACATCAGTTGCCCGAGTTGCGGAAGAACTTTATTTGACCTTCAGGAAACCACTGCAAAAATCCGTGCGGTAACCAATCATTTAAAAGGTGTAAAAATTGCAATTATGGGTTGTATTGTAAATGGACCTGGTGAAATGGCTGATGCAGATTTTGGTTATGTAGGAAGCGGCGTTGGAAAAATTACTTTATATAAAGGCAAAGACGTTATTAAACGAAATGTAGATAGCGCTGTTGCTGTTGATGAATTGATCAATCTTATAAAAGATTATGGCGCATGGATTGAACCAGTATCTGTTGTTGATTTAATGGAAGTGAAATAATCACTCAATCATAATCTTAAATATAAAAAGCCCCGCATAAAGCAAGGCTTTTATTAATTTGAAAATCAATTCTCCTGTCTTGTTAAAACATCTTTTTTAAGACTTTCCCAAAGTTTATCAAAGCTGCCATTATCCGTTTCTTTCCAGCGCTGCAAACGCTCAAGCATTTTTTGTTTACGTTCATTCCGGGCTTCATTAAAAAAATCACGGATAAACTCACTGTCCTGTTCATAAGCCATATCATTATACAGTTCCTTTAACCTGCCTTCATGCTGAATATTAGTTTCGGCAACCTGCTTCTCCATTATTTCTTTTAGCCTTACTTTTTCATCATACGTTCCATCGGGTAATAATGATTTTGCAATTACCGGCATCAGTTCAATCAATACTAAAATTACTATCAATAAATAATAGCGAAACTGTGCAGCAGCATTGTTTTTAATAAGATTATGCAACGCTTGTGTACGCGTTAAAAAACCATCGTTCATCAACGTGTTGAATGATTGCATTTCTTTTTGCTCTGTTACATTAATTGCATGCAATGCGTTATCAATATTGTTTAGCATAGGTTGCTTTGCTCCATTCATCTGCACATACGATGCATCCAGTTTCTCATATTCATTTTGTTTGGCACGGGCAATATCTTTTAAACCAATTTTACCGCTGCCGCCGGTGCCGTCTGTTTCTGCAATAAATGCATCACGGCTTGCCGCTACTTCTTTATACTTTAAATTGAGTTGTTGCTGGATGTTATTTTTTTGTTGTTGCAACTGCGCAATATCATTTGCATATAAACTATCCAGTTCCTGCTGTTTCGCCATTTTGCGATGCTCGTTATCAAGCGATATCTGCACATGAATTTCTTTATTGAATAAATACAACAGTGCAGGCTGCGCCATAAATGTGCCTATCGTAAGTGCAAGTATCAATCTGAATAATATAGGCGCAGCTTTGCGTTTATTGGCTGATGTAATTCCTTTAATCAAAGCGCGGTCAATACCAAGAATCAACAAGCCCATAAATATGCCCAGTAAAATTGCCATCGTAACAGAGCTAATAACAGTGCTGAAAAAATAAGTCCATGCTAATGTAGCAAACAGCCATGTGCCCATTACTGCTATTCCGGTTATTGCATACCGGTTACGGTCAATGGTGCAATCCCGTATCAATTCCTGTTCTGCTGTAGAAAGCCACCATAAAAAGCGTGTAAAGACTGAAGGGGTATAATCGTCCCGCTGCGAAAGCGATTGTGCATTCGTTTTCATTGAATGAATTTTTAATTGGAAAATATATAGTTAAGGTGTGGGACGATTTAATAACGTAGAACTGCTGTATTAATTATGTGCTGAAATTTTTTGTTATTGAGAAAAAATTACTCGTTATGCACATATGGAACAGATGCAGTCAGTTATAAAGAATATTATCATTTATGCAGTAACCATTTACAACGAAGGCAGATAAATTATAAAAGTTGCGCCAACGTCAGGTTTTCCTTCAGCTTTAATAAACCCATGATGATTCTGCACAATTTTTCTGCAAATGGCTAGCCCTAAGCCGGTTCCTTCATATTCATTTCTGCCATGCAGACGTTGAAAAAGCTCAAAAATTTTGTCTGCATATTGTTGTTCAAAGCCTATTCCATTATCTGATATTTTAATTTTCCAGTAATTGCAGGCAGCTGTATTATTAGTTTGTAATTCTGCAGCATCAGCCATTACAGCAGTTATTTTAATTACCGGCTTTGTATTTTGCTTCTTATATTTAATAGCATTTAAAATAATGTTAGAAAATAATTGATTAAACTGAAGCGGAACAATATTCAAAACGGGCAATGCAGATATTTCCATACTTACCTGGTGTTCTTCAAGTAACTCGCTTAGGTTTGTTTTTACTTCGTCTATAATACTATTTAAGCTGGTTGGTGTATAAATAACCTCAGCAGTGTTTGTACGTGAGTAATTTAATAAACCAACTATAAGATTTTGCATTCTTTCTGAGGCGGAAATAATGCGTTGAAAGTAATCGCTGATGTTTGCAGGAAAATTGCCATCTTCTTTATCAAGAATACGGTTTGAAAAGGTTTGTATTTTGCGTAAAGGCTCCTGAAGATCGTGCGATGCGATATAGGTGAAAGAAGCAAGCTCATTATTACTTTGCAAAAGTTCAAGATTTTTCAGTTCAAGATCTTGCTGGTATTTTAAAATAATTTCTTCGTTCTTTTTCTTTTCAGAAAGGTCTGTAATAATTACACCAACTGTAGCCAGCTTAGGCTGTAGTGACGTAAGTGAAATATAAACGGGTATAATTTTTTCGTTTACATATAAATTTATTTCTCCTTTGCTGCTGCCTTTTAATGATTTTTGAAAAAGATTCGTAAATGTTTTTTTTGATCCTTCATCTATAAAATCTGTAAAAAAAGACCCAACCACATTTTCATAAGCCAGGTTTAGCAATTCATAAAAATAAGTATTGGTATATACTATTAAACCATCCTCTGTAAGGTTAAGCGCACCTTCGCCAAATTTTTCTATTAAAACCCGGTAAGCATAATCGCCGCTTTGCAACGTGTACACTTCAGCTTTATCGTTTGAATTAACAGCAAAAGCATCTACTTCGCCGGCTTTTATAGCTTCAATCAATTGCTCAGATTCAGCAAGGCTATTTTCCAGTTCTTCTATTTTTAATAATAGTTCTTCTGTTGATTTTGCCGCCATAATTATTTTTTAAAGGCAATGCCCAAACCTTTAATTACCTTTTCAGAATCAGAAAAATTTCCCACCAGTGTTTTTTTGGGTAACGGTAGGCTTTTAATGAGTGAGGGGCTAAAAACAATTTGTTGCTGAGAAGCAACTTCAGGATTTTTATAAATATCAATTATCTCCAGTTCAAAGGCTTCTTTAAGGTGTTCATCGCATAACCGCTTTATATTTTCAATCGCTTCCATTGATTTTGGAGACATACCTGAAACGTATAACTGCAAAGTAAGTTTTTCGTGCACAATAAGTTCAGGCGTTGATTTTTTTTTCATTTCATCCTTTTATTTTAGAAGACAGCGGACGAATGTTTAACCCAACAAGTACACGTTCTTCATTTGAAAGATCGCCAATAATTTTTCGTATTGGTTCAGGCACTTTGCGTACCAATGTGGGTATGGCAAATATCTGGTCACCTTCTGCTAATTGCGGATTTTTTAACAGGTCAATTATCTCAATAGAATACCTGCCTTCCAAATGCTCTTTACAATATCTGGTAATATTTTTTAAGGCAAGTACTGATTTAGGTGTTTGACCTGCTATGTATAATCTTAGCTCCCATGTTTGCTGCTTTGCCATACATTTTAAGTTAAAATTACTTTCGCCATTTTTAATACATCAATTATCAGGCGAGTAATTGTATTTGGTATAATTAATATAAATCTGATGCTTATTTATTATTCTGATTTTCATTCATGTTCTTCGCTGCAGTTGCAGGCATTAGTTGTATTCCTTTTTCAGTAATTATAAAATTCCATGAATTATTAGAGTGAGACATGCCACGTGATTTAACTATTAAAAGAGAGCGCATCCTGTTTTCATATTGCTCTTCATTTCTAACTTTAATCCAGGTATCAGCAAGCGAGGATACGGCATCAACAGAAAGATCAATATAATCGTTTATAGGCTGATGTGTAAGCGCAGTAAACATTGCATTTATTTCATTTATTTTAAGCATGTCAAGCAATCGCACAAGCATTGCTCTTACTTCGCTGTTACTGCCAATAGTAACCAGGCTGCTAATGGGATCAACTATAACTGTTTTTGGCTTATAGCTATCAATAAGTTTATGCAAAACCAAAAGATGCATTTCAAGGCCTTGCAGCGAAGGCCGCGAAGAATGAATGGTTAATAGTTTTGATTTTACATAAGGTTTCAAATTAATGCCCACCGCAAGCATATTGCGCAATAATTGGTCAGGAGATTCTTCAAAAGAAAAATACAAAACCCGCTCTTTACGCTTGCAACTGCTTAAAGCAAAATATGCAGCAATGGTTGTTTTTGCTGTGCCTGCCGAACCTGTAACCAGCGTGCTGCCACCTTTATAAAATCCATTACGCTTAAATAATTTATCCAGGCTGGGTATACCGGTAGAAATTATTTCAGCAGATACAGCATGATCTAATTTTAATGAAGTAATGGGTAAAACGGATATACCATTTTCATCAATAAGAAATGGATATTCATTTGTGCCATGTGTAGAGCCTCTGTATTTTACAATCCTTAGCCTTCGCGTAGCTATCTGATCTATAACGCGAAAATCAAGTAGTATAACACAGTCAGAAACATATTCCTCCAAACCATGCCTTGTTAGTGAACCCTCGCCACGTTCGCCGGTAATAATGGTAGTAACGCCTTTATCTTTTAACCATTGAAACAATCTTCTTATTTCTGAGCGCAGCAAGCCCGCATTCTCTATGCCGCTAAATAATGCTTCAATTGTATCAAGCACTACACGCTTTGCACCAATTGCATCAATAGCATGATTTAGTCTTATAAAAATCCCTTCAAGATCATATTCTCCGGTTTCTTCAATTTCTGATTTTTCAATACGTACATAATCCATCCTTAACCTGTTATCAGCAACTAACTTTTCCAGGTTAAAGCCTAATGATTGTACATTTTGCGATAAGTCTTTTATAGTTTCTTCAAAACTCATAAATACACCTGGCTCATTATACTCTGTAATTCCTTTCACAAGAAATTGCATGGCAAGCAGGGTTTTACCGCAGCCTGCACTTCCACAAACAAGTATGGGACGGCCTTTTGGAAAACCACCTCCTGTTATTTCATCAAGGCCGCTAATCCCGGTTGCAGTTTTCGGAAAAAGTTTTGTTTGCTGTTGTTTCATGTATTAGTAATACTATTTATAGTAAATGTAATATAGCGCTGCATTTTTACAAATTCTTTTAGAAATGATTAAAATAATAAACTATAATGTATGTTCAGCTTTTACCAGATCTTAAAGAATTTGCCTGGGTGGCCTGATAAATGTATTCATCATTTTTTCACAAACAGATAAATGTTTCTAATTAAAATCTTTGCTAACTTGGTTCTTGCTTCTTATCCTCATTACTCACTTCTAAAATTTATCATTATGATTATTGTTCACGACATTTTCGTTTGTAAACCCGGCAACGCTTCAAAATTTGCCAAACTATTTAAAGAAGTTATGGCTGATAATGCCGAACTCGTAAATATTATGACTGACCTGACCGGTGATTATAACAGGGTTATTATGGTAACAAAATACGACAGCCTTACTGCGTATGAACAGAACTTTCAGAAATACATGCAGGACAGTGAAGAAATGAAAAAAATGAAAGAGAAAATGCAGGGCTACCATGATCTGTATTTGACAGGCTCAAGGGAAATTTACCAGGTTTGGTAAAACAAACTTTGCAATTACATAAAATATTTTTTTGGATAGATTATAGAAAAAAAACTGTTCATTAAACTCTTACAGTTTAAAAAAGATTTTCTTTTTATATAGAAAGTAACAAAGCCCCCATTCCAGCACAAAAATGCACAACGGTGAAATAATAGCAGATAATGCATCCGGTGTATGTATCATTTGCATAAGCCCTCCGGTTATAGCAGTTATATAGCCGTTAAACCAGCGCTGCCCAACGATCTCAAAAAACAGGTAAATGAACAGTGAGTTCATGCCAACCACAAGAAAAAGCCAGAGATATTTTTTATGATTGTGCATATCAATCCACCAATAACAAAAAGCCAGCGCAAGCAGGCACCAGCCTAAAGAAGCAAGCGTAAAAGCAGTAGTTGCTATGCGTTTAATAATTGGTGTTATGTTCACTACATCTAAACCATAGCCAATAATCAAACATAGTATTGCCCACATTAAAAGCGGCTTAATTTTCTTTTGGTTATTGCTTAAAAATAATTTACCTGTTAAAGCACCTGCTATTGTATGTACTGCTGTTGGAATACAATTTATAGCGACCCAGCCATCTCTGTTTATTTTGTTCATCAGGATTAAATCAACATAATTACCAAAGTTATGCTGGTCAACAAACGGCTGGTTAAAGTTGGGAATGTTTGTAAAACGATATAATACTTCAGTAAGTAATAATAGGAAAATACAAAAAGAAATTTGTGCTGCAGAGCTCCATTCAAAAATTAAAAATGCAACCAGTGTTGTAAAAGATAATTGAGTTAAAACATCCCATAATTCAAACGACAAACCTGTTTTTCTTACTGCATAATCCAATACGCCCCAGAAAAATAACCATGCACAACGCTTTAAAGTTTTTTTGAAAGATGTGCTCCATGTATATTCCTGCTGTTTTTGTTTTCTTAATGAATAAGCCATTGAAACACCTGCCATAAACATAAAACCCGGTTGAATAAGATCCCAGAAATGTAAGCCATGCCAGGGATGATGAAAGAACTGCTGTATAAAGCTGTTAAATAATGTGCCTTGTGATGCGTCGGAAAGATTCTCATATAAACCGGTGCTTTCAAGCGCAAGCAATACCATAATAAATCCGCGCATAAAGTCAAGTGAAAGCAAACGTTGTGAAATAACAGGAGGAAATACTTCAGCTTTCATAATTAAATTATTGCTCATGATATAATTAGCCGCAGATAAAAATACAACTTGCCTTCTGGATAATTTATTAATGCAGAAAGTAAAAACATTAAAATTGTAAACCAGTAATTTTATAAAAAAATGTATGGGTGAACGTATTGCGCCACTTGAAATTAATAAAGAGGAGTTTATAAAAATAGGCTACAGCTTAATAGATTCCATTGCAGATTTCATACATAGCATTAAGCAGAAACCTGTAACTACAGGGGAATCACCAAAACAATTGCAAGCCATTCTTGGCAATACGTCACTACCTGAAAATGGTGTAAATGCTGAAGTGTTATTTTCAAGAGCAGCAGATTTATTGTTCAATCATTCCTTGTTAAACGGCCATCCAAAATTTTTTGGTTATATCACTTCCTCGCCGGCGCCTGTTGGTGCATTGGCAGACCTGTTAGTAGCTGCAGTTAATCCAAATGCAGGCGCAAATATTTTAAGCCCGATGGCAACGGAAATTGAAAAGCAAACTATAAGATGGCTGGCTGAATTTATTGGTGTTTCATCTTCTTATGGAGGCATACTGGTAAGTGGCGGTAACATGGCAAACTTCACAGCATTTCTTGCAGCAAGAACGGTTAAAGCGCCAAAAATTATTAAAGAGAATGGTATATCAAATGATACGCAGAAGCTGACAGTGTATTGTGCCAAGAGCACGCATACATGGATAGAAAAAGCGGTTGCTTTATTTGGTCTCGGTACAAAAGCCATCCGCTGGATAGAAACAGATAGCGACAATAAATTAAACATTACCATATTGCAGCAAACAATAAACAATGATCTGCAAAACGGGTGCAAACCGCTGATGGTAATTGGCAATGCCGGAGATGTAAGTACCGGCGCTGTGGATGATATGAAAGGTATAGCTGCTGTTTGTAAAATGTACGACCTGTGGTTTCATATTGATGGCGCTTATGGAATTCCCGCCGCTGTTTTGCCCGGCTTAAAAGATATGTTTGAGGGAATTGAAGAAGCAGATTCCATTGCGCTTGATCCGCATAAATGGTTATATAGCCCATTGGAAGCCGGGTGCACTTTAGTAAAAGATCCTAACCACTTAATTGAAACCTATAGTTCGCATCCTGTGTATTATAATTTTAGAAGTGATGATGAACCATCAACACAAAATTTTTATGAGTATGGTTTGCAGAATTCACGCGGCTTCAGGGCATTAAAAGTATGGATAGCATTACAGCAGGTTGGCAAAAATGGTTACATACAAATGATTAGTGAAGATATAAGGCTTTCAAAACTAATGTTTCGCCTGACAACTGCGCATCCCGAGTTGGAAGCCGTTACACAAAACCTAAGCATTGCTACTTTCAGGTATGTGCCGTTAGAGAATAATAATGAAGAAACCAAAGAAGCTTATCTGAATAAATTAAACGAAGCTTTGCTTAATCAATTGCAGCATGGCGGAGAAGTATTCATGTCTAATGCTGTTATAAACGAAAAATATTGTCTTCGTTGTTGCATTGTAAATTTCCGCACTTCAGAAAAAGATATAGAAGAAGTGATAGCAATAGTAGTAAGAGAGGGGAGGAAGATGCATGCACTCATACATTGAATCACAAAATATAATGCACTAAACCATCATCAGAAAGCTTCGTTAAGAGCGAAGAATACACCAGATGATCCGTACCTGCCTTTCGCAAAATCAAGACAAATATTGGTACGTGATTTTTTAGTGAACAAAATGCGCAAACCAGCGCCTGCTGCCGGTTCCCAATAATTAAAGAGGCCATTGTTGTTTTCGTCTGAAGCAGTTTGAAAACTGGTAAACAGCACGCCGCTTAAAATTTTTGTTTGCTGGCTGATAGGAAACCTGTATTCGGCCTCAACATCAGTAAAACTTGGTCCCCTGAATCTTCCAAGAGTATAACCACGTCCGCTCCGGTTATATGTATCATATTCGGTTGCAGGAAGTTCCAGGTAAGGAAGACTGCCCCATAATAAATAACTTCCCCAATACCAAAAAGCTATTACATGCTCCGGATTTTTTTGCGAGAGACTAAAGTATTTCCTGAATTCCGTATATAACTGTCCCGCTTCTTTTGTACTGCCCAATAGCTTTGTATTATATCTTAAATACATCTCTGAATAGATCCCACCGAATGGGCGGTTAGGATGCTCCTTAGTATTGTATTGAAAATTGGCGATCAACCCGTTTGCAAAATAATTATTCTGATTAAATCCTTTTTCACTACTATAGATGTCATGCGGGTTAGTGGTATAAGTGCTGTCAGGGTTGGTAATCTGGATGTCATTTCGCATATCAATACTAATGCCGGCGCCGGCATAAAAATTATGTCCAATTTCCCTGAACGCCTTTTCTGTAAAGCGGAAATAATTAAACCGGATTGCGTAATCAACAGGTGGGTCCTGGCGCGCCTCTGCCCCCAGGCCGTAATCTTTTACATAATTACGCGTGTACTGCCAGTTGCCCTGAAAATTCCATTTATTATCTTTTGTAAAAATATTAGTTCTAAACCTTGCAATAATTAACCTTTTGGTGGTATAAGAAAAATCCAGTTGAGTAACAGAAAGTTTGGTGGTTGCCGGGTCTCCTTTATAAAAAGCTTTTAAGAAATTTATTCCAAATAAAAATCCAATACTTGGATTATAGCCTATAGCCGGCAAAACAGTAACACTTGATTTTTTTTTAGCAGTATCAATTTTTTTGGGAGGAAATATTTTTCTTATCATATCCATTGCGTCCCTTTGCGCAGATAAACTATCGGTAGTTTGATAAACAATAGCAGTATCCTGTGCCTGCGCCACGCAATGGCAGATCAAACTAAAAAACACGAGCATTAAAAAAAAACGGGCAGCCATGTTATAGTTACTTATTAACCGTTCTCCGGAAACATCAAAAGAAGCCATACTGCTTTTTGTGTTCATCATATTTCTTTTTATTTAAATTCCTGCTTTAATCAGCAATCTGGCTGACACATAATTCATCGTGTTTGTTATTGAACCCGTAACCCATGCTGATTTTGAACAGGCAGAAGTTATGAGCATTGAACTTTTTCATACTGAATCAGGCTGGTTCGAACTATGCAAACCTGTCTTCATTTAGTTTTTTTACCTGACTTGCCGATAGGTAGACCTACTGTTAGGTAAAGTGACCGGTTATATTGATTGGGGGATGCATCATCAATTACCACGTCCACCAATCCCAGGTAATACTGAAGCCCTATGTTCATTCCATAACCGCCCGTAATACGGTAACCCAGACCAAAGGCTAATCCTGCATCCAGTGGATGAAACTGATCCTTTATTTCCAATTTGTATTTCAAATCTTTTTCATCAACTATCTTATTGGTAAATTCATCAAAGGCATTCGCACGCAACCCTAATTGTATGCCTGCTTTTACATAAAAATTATTTTTTAATTTGTATTTCATCATTACCGGCACATTAAAGTACCTGAGTTTCCTGGTAACGCTTCCACCGGCAAATGCACTATCCAGGTAGGAATTGTTTAGAGGATACGCAGGCAAACCCTTGGCACCAAGGGGAGATTTTACAATAACGCCTGTGTTAATCATCAAGTTAGGATGTTTAAGTTTGATATCGAAGTAAAAGCCTAAATTAAATCCGGGTAAACTATTGGCTTCCGGTAATCCATGTATATCAGACCAGTTTATACCACCATCCAAACCGAATTCTATTTTACCTGTATTTAATTTGTCGCCCAATAATATAGAAATTAACACTTGGGAATTTGCTGCAAAGCCAAAAATCATCATGAACAAAATCAATAAATATTTTTTCATTTATTTTTTTTAAACACCACCCAGGGCTGTATTGTACTTATGCTGAAAAATGATTTTTAAGGTTTCCGAAAAACCCATATCCGGCCTGTATGAAACATAAGTTATAATTTAAAAATGTATGTGAATCCTCAAGTCTTTCAATGTATGAAAATCAAAGCCCTTTTTTTACATAATTTCTGTGTCAATTCATGCTCCTGATCTATACCTGTTTCTGCAACCATCCTGTTGCTAACTGGCCAATTATTTTAAAAAGCCGTCTTTACGCATTTTATCAGAAACCGCTTCTGAAATTTCAGTCACTGTTTTTTCAATCTTTGTTGGGTTTACCGTTTTAGTTGTACCTGTCCATAATAACTTATCCGGGTTAACAGAATAAACTGCTGTTTCAACAAAATAATTTTTGTCGGTTGTATAATAGCCGGGCGTAGAATAGAAACCGGCACCATAACCATAATATCTGCCATAGCCGCCATAATAACCTGAAGTAGAGCCCGGCACATATGATACTTCTTTATCAACATCAGCCAAACGCATTATTAAAACATAAGTGTACGCATCCTGTTTCAATTTATTATCCAGCATGGTTGAATCTGTTGATTTTATAGCTTCAGGTGTAAGAAAAGTATAAGAAGCTACTGCATTTGCTCCTATTCTTTTTACCAGTTGGTCTTCTATTACCCTGCGTGAAGTTTCATCTTTTACCAGGGCTATTACTAAAGTTTTATTCGCAGCACCTGCTTGTACAGTGGCGCCGGGTTCATGCCAGCTTTTTACGATTTGTGTAGATGGGCTGCAGCTAATCATTATGGCGGCAATAAATACTGCTGAAATTAATTGTTTCATTTTGTAAATTTTAGATTATGAATATATTGTTTTTGATAGGTTTGTTTTTGTTATACCCGGAAATTTTGGGCAACAATTTCTAAATTTTTGCTTGTACATCCCGCGCAGAACTGTCAGGCAAAATGAAAGAAAAAGTATTATGCAAGCACTGATAAAATAGTTTCATGTATTGCGGAATTTTTTTTTAATAAGCAACAATTCGTGATGAAATATTTTTATTGCAACAGTATTTGAATATGAAAAAAATAGTTCATTACCTTAAATGCACTTCAATCAATTGGCGTATTCAATAGTCTAAAATTAGCTACATGGTAATTCAGAATAAATTTCACCAGCTATTTAACGGTTAAATAAGGTTGTCATAAGCTATGTCTTATTAATAAACATATTTTGCATTGAGATATATTTATTTTTAATTTTTCAAATTAATTTTTATGAAGAAGTTTCTAATCCCTGTTTGCGTGTTTTTCTTTATTTCCGCTTCAGCACAGTTAACGCAAGATGATGTGAATCTTGTTCAATCCATGTACGGCAAGGATAAGAGAGATTTAATGGCAGCTTATTTAACTTTTAATGATTCAGCATCTTCAAGTGCATTCTGGAAATTATATGATAGCTATGAAGCTGAAAGAAAAAAACTGGCTCAGGACTATATAAACATTTTACAGGATTATGCAAACAATTATACAACACTTGATGACAAAAAAGCGGATGAACTGGTAGTAAAGTCTTCTGCGAATAATATTGCTGTCGAAAACCTGTACATGAAGTATTATAAAAAAATGAAGCCTGTTGTGGGCGCTTTAAAGGCAAGCCAGTTTCTGCAACTGGAAGCATACCTGAGAAACTCTATAAAAGCCGCCATTCTTGATGAAATTCCTTTTATTGGTGAAATAGACAGAACCAAAAAGCCGGCTAATTAATAATATCTGTTTGAAAAGCTGCTATTATTAGTTGCATTATTTATTACAATGCAGCAGGTTTTGCGCAGAATTGATCAGGAACAACACAGCAAGTTTGGCCAGCGGCTGATCTTTCGTATAAAATAAATAATACAGAAATTTAAAAAAAACAATATGAAGCAATTATTGTTATTTACACTTTGCACATTTCTTTTCTTTTCATCTTTTGCACAAGACAACAAAGAAGATGCTGATATAATACAGGCTATGTATGGAAAGGAAAAGAAAACAATCGCAGCAGACTTTATAATATTACCCGATGCTAAAAAAGAGGCTTTCTGGAAGATATACGATGATTATGAAACTGAACGCAAGGCGTTGGGTAAACAAAGAATCACCCTGCTGGAAGAATATGCAAACGCATATGACACTCTTACTGATAAGTCTACTGACGCTGTAATAAAACAAACAATGGCTTTGCAAAAAAGTACAGATGCGCTTATTGCAAAATATTATGATAAATTAATGAAAGAAGTGGGTGTAAAACCAGCGGCCCAGTTTTACCAGTTTGAAAGCTACCTGCTGAGCGTTACAAGAGCCTATGTTATGAGTAATATCCCATTTATTGGTGAACTGGAAAAAACAGAATCGCCAAAACAATAATAACGGTTGGTGAGCTGCCGGAATAATGCTGTTTAATATTTCCGGAAAAGCAATAGCTTCATTTGTTAGCTTGCCGCTTCCGTTCAGAATATGCGACTCAATGCCATCAAATCACCTAAAGTATTTGCTGTACGTATAAGATTTTCTTTTGTATGCAATATTGCCTCGCTAATATTTGCATCGTTGCTTATAGGCAACAATACATCAAAATATTTATTGAATGCCTCATTACTTTGCTGCGGAATTTTTCCTGCAAGACCTATAACAGGAACATTGTTTTCCTTTGCTAAGTTCGCTACGCCATAAGGCGCTTTACCATGTAATGTTTGTGTATCTATGTTGCCTTCACCGGTAATCAACAAGTCAGTGTTTTTAATAGCATCATTAAAGTTTGTTGCGTCGAGAAAATAATCAATTCCATTCACCAGTTTAGCTTTAAGCCAGGCAGCAAGCCCTGCTGCAACACCACCGGCAGCACCGCCATGTTTTAATGTATTTATGTCAATCCCTGTTTGCTTAAATGTTATATCTCTCAATTTTTGCAGGCATTGTTCAAGTTGTTTAACATCGTTTGGATTTGCACCTTTCTGCGGAGCAAAAACTGCAGCAGCGCCATGTGTTCCTAACAAATAATTTTCAACATCACAAAGTATAATCACTTCACAATTAAATATTCTATTATCAGCTTTACTATCATCAATCGCTGAGAGGTTGGTTAAGCTCAACGGAATATCTTTTAATACATTTTTGTTATCATCTAAAAACTTATAACCCAATGCCTGTAATATTCCGGTGCCGCCGTCAACCGAAGCACTTCCACCAATGCATAATATAATTTTTGTTGCACCTTTATCCAAAGCATGTAATATCATTTCACCTGTTCCGTAACTGCTGGCATGTAATGGATCTAATTCATGTGATTGTAACAATTTTAAACCCGATACATCAGCCATCTCTATTATTGCTGTTTTACTATCTTCTATAAAACCAAAGGATGTATTGATTGGTCTTTTCAATGCATCATGTACAGGAACATTTATTGTTTCAGCATTCCATTTTTTTATAAGAAGCAATCCAGTACCATCACCGCCATCACCAACAGGAAAACATGTGCATACACAATTTAATTTGCTTTGCTCTAAACCTTGAGCAATAGCTTGTGCACATGATATTGCATCAAGACTGTTCTTAAAACTATTGGGTGCTATCAGTATGCGCATGTTATAATAAAATGAGTGATAAAAGATAAACAATCAACATTGTTACAATACCCATAATTATTGTTGCGACCGTATAAACTTTCAGCATCGTACGCATATCAATCCCCGTAAACTTTGCTATCACCCAGAAGTAGGCATCATTCACATGAGAGATCATCGTAGAGCCGGCACCCATTGAAAGTACACAAAGCAATCTGCCCGTATCGCTGTTTAAATGCAAGGCATTTAATAAAGGCAGGATGATGGGCGCAGCAGTTATAATAGCCACCGTTGATGAACCCTGCGCCGTTTTTAAAATGAATGTAACAAGAAAAGGAAAGAGTATGCCGATGCTGCTTAACGATGAAATATTGCTGAGATGATCTCCGAGCTTTGTTGCTGTAAGCACTGCACCAAATGCACCGCCTGCGCCAATGATCACCAAAATGCTTCCCGCCTTTCCAACTGATTCAGTCAGCAGTTTACCGGCGATTATTTTATTCCACTGCCTGCTTCCTGCAAATGCGCAAATCACGCCGATTGATAATGCAATTACAGGATCACCAAGAACAGCAATTATTTTCATTACTGCTCCTTCATTATTTTCAATAGTTAAAAAAGATTTTAATGCAATCAATATCACAGGTACAATAACAGGCGCAAATGCCTGCAACGTTGACGGAAGATGTTTTGATGTGCCCGGTAATAACTCTTCATCTTCAATTGTTGTTATTGTTTTTTTGCCTGCTTGTTTTGCCCACCAATAACCTGCAAGCATGGGAATGATTGCAACTGCAATACCTGTAAGCATCAGCTTGCCAATGTCAACACCCATAACACCGGCAGCCGCAGCAGCTCCTGGATGCGGCGGTATTAAACAATGAACAGCCAATAAGCCGGTGCCTAGTGATACACTGGTAACAGCTATGGGAATACCGGTTCTTTTTGCCAGCGATTTATTTAAACCGCTCAACACAACAAAACCGGAATCGCAAAAAACAGGAAGTCCGACAATAAACCCTGTAATACTCATTGCCAGTGCAGCATTGCGTTCACCGGTTTTTTTAAGAATGAAAGCTGCCATTACTTTTGTGCTGCCCGTATGCTCCAGCACAACGCCGAGTGTTGTACCCAACACAATAATGAATGCCAGCGAACGCATGATATTTCCAAAGCCATCTTTCATCGCACCGAGTATATCTGTAACGGGCAATTGCACACCAATGCCGGTAACAAAACAAGCGATCATCAATGCAAAGAATGCATGCACATTCCATTTTGCAGTGAGCATGATGATAACAAAAATGCCTGCGAGCAAAAAGAATATGGATTGCGCAAAAGATGGCATTGGCAAATCAGATTTTATTACAAGATAACAAGTGCATGATGAAGGAGAAAATAACTTTTATATTCTCCTTCTCTTTTATATAGAAGCAATAACTTAGTTGTTTCACCGGTAATTAATTTTCATGAAGAAATTTTTTTTATTCAGATGTATCGTTGTAACTATTGCGGCTCTTCCATGCACAATTTCTTTTGCGCAAAAAAAAACCATTGATCAAAAAGTTGATTCTGTTTTAAAACTAATGACGCTGGATGAGAAGATCGGCCAGATGAATCAATACAACGGGGATTGGGACGCAACCGGACCAATCACAAAAGATGGTGATAAGCAAAACCAAATAAGAAAAGGAATGTTGGGTTCAATGCTGAATGTAACCGGCGTTGAACATACAAGAGAATTGCAGGAAATCGCAATGCAATCAAGATTAAAAATTCCGTTGTTGTTTGGACAGGATATTATTCATGGGTATCGGACTACTTTTCCAATACCATTAGCGGAAGCCTGCAGTTGGGATACGACTGCAATAAAACTTTCATCAAGAATTGCAGCAACAGAAGCCGCTGCTGCCGGCGTACACTGGACGTTTGCACCAATGGTTGATATTGCCCGTGATCCACGTTGGGGAAGAGTGATGGAAGGTGCCGGCGAAGATCCATACTTAGGATCTGTAATTGCTGCAGCAAGAGTGCGTGGTTTCCAGGGAAATGGTTTGGGAAATGTTGATGCAGTAATGGCTTGCGCAAAACATTTTGCAGCATACGGCGCAGCTATTGGCGGCCGCGATTATAATTCAGTTGATATGAGTTTAAGAACGCTGTGGGAAATTTATCTGCCGCCGTTTAAAGCCGCAGAAGATGCAGGTGCTGCAACATTCATGAACTCATTTAATGATTTGAATGGCATTCCTGCAACAGGCAATAAATATTTACAAAGAACAATTTTGAAAGATGACTGGAACTTTAAAGGTTTCGTGGTGAGCGACTGGGGTTCTGTTGGCGAAATGATCAATCATGGTTATGCAAAAGATGGTTATGAAGCAACAATGGAAGCCGTGACTGCAGGTTGTGATATGGATATGGAAAGCAGGAGTTACATCAACAATTTATCAAAGCTGGTGAAAGCTGGTAAAATAAAAGTTGAATTAATTGATGATGCAGTCAGAAGAATTTTACGCAAAAAATTTGGGATGGGTTTATTTGATGATCCTTTTAAATTCTGTGATACAACAAGAGAACAACAGCAATGGAACAATGCTGATAATTTAAAAGCAGAAAAAACAGTTGCAGAGAAAAGCATTGTGTTGTTGAAAAATGAAAATCATGTATTGCCTTTAAGTAAACAAACAAAAACAATTGCGCTGATCGGGCCTTTTATAAAAGCGGTGAGAGACAACCTGGGTTTTTGGTCTTATCAATATCCTGATGATTCAGCAAGAATTACTACACAATACCAGGGCATACAAAATAAAGTAAGCAAAGACACGAAGATTTTATATGCAAAAGGTTGTGAGATCAATGATACTTCGCAGGCAGGTTTTGCAGAAGCAAGTGATGTTGCGAAACAAGCAGATGTTGTAATTATGAGTGTTGGTGAAGCAAGTGACTGGAGCGGTGAAGCTAAGAGCAGGAGCAATTTGCAATTGCCCGGTATGCAGGAAGAATTGATAAAAGCAATTTACGCAACAGGCAAGCCGGTTGTAGTTATGATCAATGCCGGAAGACCTTTAATATTTAACTGGACAGCAGATAATGTTCCTTCAATTTTATATACCTGGTGGTTAGGTACTGAAGCCGGTGATGCAATTGCTGATGTATTGTTTGGTGATTATAATCCATCAGCAAAATTGCCGATCAGCTTTCCACGGACTGAAGGTCAAATTCCAATTTATTATGATCACTATAAAACAGGAAGGCCTGCAACAAGCGACAGCGACAGGTTTTATCGATCTGCTTACATTGATCTCTCTATCTATCCAAAATATTGTTTTGGTTATGGCTTGAGTTATACAAACTTTAGTTACAGCGCTATTACAATGAGTGATTCAATCATGCATGCAAACAAACCTGTCACTGCAGAAATTACTGTTACCAACACCGGTAATTATGATGGTGAAGAAACTGTTCAATTATATATACAGGATTTAGTTGGCTCTGTTGTAAGACCCGTAAAAGAATTGAAAGGATTTCAGAAAATATTTTTGAAAAAAGGCGAAAGCAAGGAAATAAATTTTACAGTTGATATTGATAAATTGAAATTTTATAATGACGATCTGAAATACATTTATGAACCCGGTGATTTTAAAGTATATATCGGTACAAATTCACAGGATGTAAAAGAAGCAAGCTTTAAGCTTGAATAATTTTTACAACTGAGTTACGAAGCAGGTAAACGTTTTAAAAGAAAAAATTTCACAATATTGCTTATCTTCAAAAACGAAAGATTGCAATGCCAAAAAATGAATGTTATGTTTTGCCTGCATCATCTTTTTCACCGTTTATAAAATGTTGAATAATGAAAATCAAATTCTATGGAGTACGGGGTTCGTTGCCGGTATGCGGCAGAGAGTTTGAACGATATGGAGGAAATACAACCTGCATAAAAATATCCCGCGAGAATGCGCATAGAATTGCAATTATTGATGCTGGTACCGGCATCCGTAATTTAGGAAAAGAGATCGTTAATAATAGCATATCGCAAAGTGTCATCAATATTTTATTTTCTCATTTTCACTGGGATCATATACAAGGCTTTCCTTTCTTCTCACCGGCGTATAATAAAAACCAAAGAATAGGTATTCTCGCAATGGGCAGGCAGGGAAAAATCAATAACCTGAAAGAAATTTTTTCTACACAGATGCAAAAAGAATATTTTCCTATTGGCCTTGAAACGATGGGTGCGCAGTTTGAGTTTATAACTTATGGCGATAAGGAACAACTTTATGGAGCAACCATTATAACTGCACCTCAACATCACTTATATGAAGGTGGGTCTTATGGTTTTCGGATTGAAGATGAATCAGTAACATTTGCTGTATGTACTGATGTGGAGCACATCAATGGAATAGATCCGAATGTTGTAAGCCTTGCAAACGGAGCCGATTTGCTGATTCATGATGGACAATATACAGAGGATGAATACAAAAAATTTAAAGGTTGGGGACACAGCTCATATCTTCATGCTGTTGATGTAGCTATGAAAGCTAACGTGAAGAAACTTATTATTACACACCACGATCCCGATCACAACGACGACATTCTTGATTCAATGGAATACGAATGCCAAAAACTTTTTCCCAATTCCATATTTGCAAAAGAAGGAATGGAAGTTTTGGTTTAATGAGATCGGGGCTTAGGTATTGTGCGTTGGCATCTTATGCCTTTGCTTATTAAAAACCCGCACAAGATTTTGCACAAAGCCACACGCCAGTTTTGTTTTGCATTCATAAAATATCTTCCACTCAATTTCATTTTAAATATTTAGTTTAGTTAAAAAGTGCATGGATAAAAGAACATTTATTAAATTATCTTCAACACTTATGGCTGCACCTTTACTTTCACCGTTGGCAACATGGGCACAAAACGATAGATTACAAAACTGGGCAGGTAATATAACCTACAGCACGGATAATGTTTTTTATCCAACCTCTGTTCAGGAAATTCAGCAATTGGTTAAAGCGCATAACAAGATAAAAGCGTTAGGGACGCGGCATTGCTTTAATACCATTGCGGACAGCAAAGACAACCTGCTTTCATTAAGAGACCTGAACAAGTTTGTTACACTTGATGCAGATGCAAAAACGGTTACGGTGGAAGGCGGCATGAAATACGGTGAACTGGCTCCGATATTAGATGCTAAAGGTTTTGCGTTGCATAATCTTGCATCGCTGCCGCACATATCTGTTGCAGGCGCCATCACAACCGCAACACATGGCTCAGGTGTTAAGAACGGTAATCTTTCTACAGCTGTTACTGCTTTGGAAATGGTAACGGCAAGTGGTGATGTTGTTCAACTTTCTAAAGATAAAGATGGAGAAAAATTTTATGCAGCCGTTGTAGGCCTTGGTGCTATTGGTGTAATTACAAAAGTTACACTTGTTATACAACCTGCTTATATAATGCGGCAATATGTATATGAAAATATGCCGCTGCCTCAATTGAAAGAACATTTTGATGAAATAGTTTCAGCCGGTTACAGTGTAAGTCTTTTTCATGACTGGGAAACTGAAAATATAAATGAAGTATGGATAAAGAGCCGTGTTGATGATGCATCAAACAGTACATCAAAACCTGATTTTTTTGGAGCAACACCTGCTACAAAAAACATGCATCCGATTGCTGCTTTATCTGCAGAAAATTGTACAGAACAAATGGGCGTTCCGGGCCCGTGGTATGAACGGCTGCCGCATTTTAAAATGGGCTTTACACCCAGCAGCGGTAAAGAATTACAGGCTGAATATTTTGTTCCGCACCAACATGCTGTGGAAGCTATACTGGCTATTCAAAAGATGGGCAAAGCGATTGGGCCACATCTTTTTATTACAGAGATACGAACCATTGCTGCAGATAATTTATGGATGAGCCCTTGCTATAAACAAGATTCTGCAACCATTCATTTTACATGGAAACAAGAGATTGATGCTGTAAATAAATTATTGCCGCTGATAGAAAAAGAGCTTTCTCCTTTCAATGCAAAACCACATTGGGGCAAGTTGTTTACTATGTCACCAGCAGTACTTGATTCACGCTATGAAAAGTATGCTGACTTTAAAAAGATGATTAAGGAGTATGATCCAACCGGAAAGTTCCGTAACCGGTTTATAGATAGAAATATTTATAGCTGCTAAAAGTTTATGTAGAGAATAATTACGATAACTTTCTTCATTATCATATTTGGAAAAGCTTCTACAAGATTATCGCCGCAAAGCCGGGACTCAGCTGCAACAGAAGTTGTGAAATAACCGGGCATAAGTTTCTTAATTATCTTTAACCTTGACTTATTTAATACAAGCGATACAAAATCTGCTATATGTCAGCAACAAAAAAGATACTTATTATTACGGGTGATGCAGGCGAAAGTTTTGAGATACTTTATGCCACGCACAGATTAAAAGAAGCAGGCTATATTCCGGTTATAGCGGCGCCAGCTGTAAAAAGAATGAACCTGGTAATGCATGATTTTGAAGAAGGCTGGGATACATACGTGGAGCGAAAAGGTTATCTTATTCAATCTGATATTTCATTTGATGAAGTAAACACTGCTGACTATGAAGCCGTGCTGATGCCTGGCGGAAGAGCACCGGAATATTTGCGTAATGATGCAAGGGTAATAAAAATTGTAAATGAGTTTGCTGATGCCGGTAAATATGTTTTCGCTATCTGTCATGGTTCGCAGATACTGGTTACAGCAGGCTTGGTGAATGGCAAAAAAATTGCCTGCTACGAACATGTAAAATCTGAAGTGGAAAGTTGTGGCGGTATTTATATTACACCAGATGAAGCAATACAGGACGGTAAAATTGTTACCGGCAAAACATGGCAATCGCACCCGGAATTTTATAAGATAGTTTTTAACTGCCTGAACGAATAAATGCTGCAATAACGTTTCATGTTAATTTATAAACAGTATAACGAAGAGCAATTAAATAATCAATATAACATACGATTGCATGTTCCTGATTTTGCAGCTTACTTTGAGCGCTGGGAAAAATTAAGTAAAGAAACAAGAGAAAAATATCCGTTCATGAAAGACATTCATTATGGTGATCATGAAAGAGAATGTCTTGATGTATTTCGTTCGCCAAAGCCAAATTCAAAAACACTGGTTTATATTCATGGTGGTTACTGGCACCTGTTTGATAAAACAAAATTTCATTTTATTGCCGAAGCTTTTTATGCTGATGATGTAACAACGGTGCTGATAAATTACCCGCTTGCGCCAACTGCAACTATGGATGAAATAGCAGCATCATGCCGCAAAGCAGTGTTGTGGTTGCATAAGAACTTACCACAGTTTAATGGTGATCCGAAGCAGGTTTACATAATGGGCAACAGCGCCGGTGCACATCTTGCCGCCATGCTGATAGAAAAAGAATGGATGCAACAAAATGCTGCAGGTTTTATTAAAGGGGTTTGCCTGCTGAGTGGTATATTTAACCTGTTGCCCGTTCAATTATTACAACTGAATAAGATATTAAACATGAGCATTGAAATGGCAATGCGTAACAGCCCTGTTGAATTGATACCTGCTGAAGACTGTGCGCTACTTATATGTGTTGGTGCTGATGAAACCAATGAATTCAGGAACCAGAGTCGTCAACTTTATGATAACTGGAAAGATGAGGT
This sequence comes from Bacteroidota bacterium, assembly GCA_013285855.1. GTDB lineage: Bacteria > Bacteroidota > Bacteroidia > Chitinophagales > Chitinophagaceae > Parafilimonas. The sequence continues at coordinate 21,195 of JABDGW010000011.1, read as the reverse complement.
AACCGCTATTCAATTTTTGGAATTGCACGGCATTAATCATTACTCTATTCTTGAAGTGCTGCTGGATAAAACATCTGTGCTGCATATTGCTGTGCGTGAGATGATGAGTATTTAGTTATTACTTGCAATTAAAAAAAAGTTGATGCTGCGGAATGTTAGGTAGTTTCTGGAAAAAGTATTGTTGCGTTTACTTTGCCGTTTGACTTTTTATTGTTTGCCACCAATCATAAATTTTTGAATTGGAGTTATCCTCGTGAAATAAGTTCTTTTTATCCTCTATATCATTTTCTGAAAACTGAAATACAAGAAATATTTTGGTTCATGATCAATAAAATCCTCAGTAAATATCAATAAACCACTGATATCTATTTGTCCATTATAAATAATAGGCATAATAAATCCATCTTTTATTTGCTGTTCATTTCTGCCATAGAAATCAAATAAAGTAGTTGATTTAAGACTTTGGTCTGCTGATAAACATTTACCATGTTATATGGTTATACAGGAGATGCCTCCCAAGGTTGGTGGAATGAACTATTAAACGGAAATAATGATACGCTTAAGATGAAAAAATATGGTGAGTTTCTTAGTAAGCGATATCAAAACACAAATAATATTATGTGGGTTTTAGGTGGAGATAATAATTGTAGCGGCGAATTGTTTCCTTATGTAAACAATTTAATAAAGGGTATGAAAGAATACGATAAAAATCATTTATGGACCGGGCATTTTGATATGAACCGAGATTCAGTTTGGTCAACAGATAACAAGTCCTTTAGTAAACTTATGGATGTTGGCGGTGAATATATGTGGACTGAATCCTGTTCTTTTTGAAAGAGGACCGCAATATAAAAATGAACTTTCTCATTCCAAACTTCAATGCGGCCCTTAACAGAGGTTCCTCAAATATTTCGCAGCCGGTTCCTCCTTAGCGAATTTCATTGTTTACATACTCCTCTGCCGCGTCTGCCAAAGCCTTCCACAAGTGCAAAGCGAAAGAGCTTCTGACCATGACACGGTAACGAAACGGAGCAATATGGCAGACGCTCACTGGTGACTTCGCCATGAGTCCCTGTGAGACACTTGCGATTGGAAAGCTTTTTTCGCGGAGATCCTGATCCCAAAGGTGAGCGAGTACTTCACGAACATTAGGTCCTTCAAGTTCAATCGTAGTTCGCTGGCCGCTGACATCAACTACGCTGAAATGATAGTCGTTTTTCAACTGCAGTGCTGCGAGCTTCTGCTCAGCTTCCTGGAACCCTACAATAAGCCACCAATCCGGTGCAAGGCACAGAACATGAGCTTCGCCTCCGCTGGATATTGATATCTCCCGGATATCGCCTGGCTTTCCAGGCAGATCCGTGCCTAGCGCTTCCGCGACTGCAGCTTGCGATGAACTCCCGGGCGCCACACGAAGATCGATGGTGTGCAATCCTGGCAATTCGCGAATTGCAACAGTAGTGACGGTTCCCATATTCATTCCCTCCAACGGACTTTCTTTCGTGATCATATGTGGATTTTAATTGTCTCTTCGGATATTTTCCTTGTCAATAAATACAGCGTCACAGATGGCAGCACGAATCACTTTTTTTCCAATTGGTATTGCCACCTGTTCACCCATCCAGTTCAGGCCATCGGTCACCAGTGCCAGTGCGAACGCACGCCCAAGCGTCGGCGAATAGTAAGAACTCGTCACAAAACCGGTATGGCGGGTTTTGCCATGCTCGTCCGGGTGTGCGTTAAGTACGGTGATATATGCTCCCTCCGGAATGACTTCGTCATCGTTATCTGGCAGCAGGCCAACCAACTGTTGTCTCCCGGTTGCCTTCAGATAGGGCAGCTGGAAGGAGCGCTTCCCGATGAACTCCTTCTTCTTGGAGACAATCCAGGACATGTTGAGGTCATAAGGCGTTTGAGTTCCGTCAGTGTCCTGCCCGATGATAATGTAACCCTTTTCCGCCCGCAGCACGTGCATGGCCTCCGTGCCATAGGCAGTCAGGTAATAGGAACGTCCGAGCGCCCACAGTCGTTCCCAAATATGGCGGGCATGGCCCCAGTCAACGTTGATTTCGAATGCTAGTTCTCCTGAAAAGGAGATTCGTGCGATGCGCACGGGTATACCATCGATCGTCGACACCCGGCTGTGCATGAAGGGGAATGCCTCTTTAGAGAGGTCAATGTCGGTAACCAGTTCCCCGAGAAGCAGCCTGCTTTTCGGGCCCACCAGCGCTATCGTTGAAATATGCTCGGTAACCGAGGTGCAATAGACCTTCAGTTCAGGCCACTCCGTCTGCAGCCACTCTTCTAACCATGCAAGTACCCGGGCAGCACCTCCTGTGGTGGTGGTCATCAGGAAATGGTTTTTACCCAACCGGGTGGTGACACCGTCATCAAAGACGATGCCGTCAGCCTTGCACATCAAGCCGTAGCGGCACTGCCCTTCAGGCAATGTCGAAAACATATTCGTATAGATGCGGTCGAGGAAAACAGCAGCGTCGGGACCCTGGATATCAATCTTTCCGAGGGTGGAGGCGTCCATCACAGCCACTCCCTGCCTGGCTGCCACGCACTCACGGCGGACCGCATCTTCCATGCTTTCTCCCGGTTTTGGGAAGTACCATGGTCGCTTCCATTGCCCCACGTCCTCGAATATTGCACCAGCTTCAACATGCCATTGATGGAGCGATGTGATGCGGATAGGATCGGTAAGCAATCCGCGTTCCCGTCCGGCAAGTGCAGCAAACGGCACCGGCACATAAGGTGGCCGGAAGGAAAGGGTACCCACATCAGCAGGTGAAAAGCCGGACTTTCCGCCTTGTGCAGCACCATTAAGTTGGCAAAGTGCGCCGATGGTTAGCATGCCGCTGGTCTTGCCCTGGTCGTGTGCCGTACCGATAGTGGTGAATCGTTTGATATGTTCGATGCTGGACAAACCTGCCCCAACTGCTCGGCGCAGGTCGTGTAGTGTTGTATCGCGCTGCAAGTCGATATAGGCGTGCCGGGCTTGTTCAGCATCGAGCTCCGGACCGAAGAATATCGATGGATCGTCATCGCCGCCGAAGTCGCCGGCCAGCATACCGGCAGTAAGTAGGCGGTCTGTATCGTATTTGACGCAGAAGGTCGCGTGTTTGTCGCTCCACTTTGGTTTGATGCCGATATGGGTTGCCAGATCTACGATCGGGGTCCAGCCCCCGGATACTGCAAGCAGATCGGACGCTGTTTGAAATGTTTCTTTCGTATCGAGGTCCTGTATTATGACGCTGTGCAAAGTCCCTTCTGCATTGGAGGCAGTGTCGAGAACAGTAGCGCGTAAGCGGATTGGAATCCCCGTGGCCCTTGCTGCATCGACACTGGGACCTCCGGCCACGGTCCGCACATCATAGATGGCTTGCACCTGTACCCCGGCCTGGTGAAGCCTGAGCGCATCACGATATCCCTGGTTGTCAACAGTAGCAACCACGGCACACCTGAAGATCCGCACACTGTGAACCGCAACATAGGTCGCTGCCGCATGGGAAAGCATGATGCCGGGCCTATCGTTATTTGCGAAGATCAACGGGCGCTGAAACGCACCTGGTGCCAGCACGACCTGATCGGCACGGATATGCCAGACCCGGATGCGAGCCATATTGGCCGGCGCTGAATTCCCAAGGTAGTCACTTCGCCGCTCAATGGCGACAACATAATTCTGGTCGTACAAGCCAACTGCAGTGCACCTGCAGAGATAAGTGAGGTTTTCATGCGCGAGAACATCCTGCAAGGCAGATGGTAATTTCAGTCCAAGGTGCCGGAGATGACCACCCGGTCCCGGCTGGTCGTCGATCAGCAGAACCTCACGGCCTGCACGCAGGTGCTCATCCGCCGCCATAAGTCCCCCAAAACCTGCCCCTATGACCAGCGTATCGACGTAGCTATTAGTCTTGTCGTAGCGTGCGTCATCGGGGGGCTCAGGCAGTGCACCGATGCCGGTAAGGCTACGGGCAACAAGACCGTCAGCCATTTCAATGACAGTGGCCGGAAGCATAGATTCCTTTGTACCTGATACGAGCTGAACGAGAGCATTGGGTTCTTCAACGCCCAATCCAACGACACCGCGCGGACGGCCATGATAGGTGCTGTTGGTTATTGACAGCACGCCGCTACGGAGCAAGGCAGCCGCCATCGGCTCACCCTGATACCCCTTGTAGAGTTTGTCATCAAAACTGAATGAAACTTCGTTCATGCCCTTGAGCCCTCCTGCCCGGTATTACCGGGCGCTTTTGGTTGTGTTGTGAAGGGAAGGTATGCCAGCCCAATCTCATGCGTGATAGTATTACGCCATAGGTTGAACCACCTTCCACATCCGGCAAAATGTACCCACCGCTCGGCAAACCACCCCTTGGGATTGGCACGAATATGAAGGTATTTCGCCCATTCGCTATCAGTCAGGGCATTGGGATCTGGATAGGCAACACCAGCTTCTGCTCCATAATGAAACTCTGTTTCGTTGCACAAGCCACAATGAGGACAAGGAATATAAAGCATAAGATAATTTTAATGTGCAACTCCGGCGGCTCCATGCTCATCAATAAGATGCCCTGTAATGAAGCGGTCGAGCGCGAAAGGCCGGTTCAATTCATGCGGGCTGCCGTGTGCGATCGTATGGGCCATCAACCAACCCGAACCAGGCGTAGCTTTGAAGCCACCTGTTCCCCAACCTGTGTTTATAAATAAATTTTCAACCGGGGTAAGCCCGATGATGGGCGATGCATCCGGAGCTATATCAACAATACCACCCCAGGTTCTCAGCACCTTTGCACGGGAGAAAATCGGGAACAGTTCCAATGCAGCTGCCAATTGATGTTCGATCACATGAAAGCTGCCCCGCTGTGCGTAGGAATTAAAAGCATCAGTGCCTGCCCCCATAACCAACTCACCCTTGTGAGCCTGGCTAACATACACATGCACAGCGCCACTCATTACCACTGTGTTAAGCACCTGTTCATAGAGTGGGCTTACCAATGCCTGCAATGGCCGGCTTTGGATTGGTATGGAGAAACCTGCGAGATTAGCCAGTATTGAGGAGTGACCGGCAGCAACAAGCGCTACTTTACCGGCAGCTATATCGCCCTGAGATGTTTGGACTCCTTGAACTTTATGGTTTTGGATATTAAATCCTGTTACTTCAGTACCCTGAATAATATCAACACCAAGATCGCTTGCTGCTTTTGCATAACCCCAGGCTACCCAGTCATGTTTAGCTATGCCGCCGCGCGGCTGATAGGTAGCACCATGAACGGGATATCTTACATCCTCGCTGATATTGATAATAGGAACCAGCTTTTTTACTTCAGCCGGAGTTAGCCATTCACAGTCTATGCCATTTAAGGCATTTGCATAGAAACTTCGGCGTTTAGACCGTACATCACTTACTGAATGTGCAAGGGTTAGTACCCCGCGCTGACTGAAAAACATTTCATAGCCAAGATCTTCCTCCAGTGTCTCCCATAATTTGAGTGAATGTTCGTAGATAGCCGCAGATTCATCCCATAGATAATTGGAGCGGATAATAGTAGTATTGCGGGCAGTGTTACCACCGGCAAGCCAGCCCTTTTCCAATACCGCGATATTACTAAGTCCGTGATTTTTTGCTAAATAATATGCAGTTGCGAGCCCATGACCTCCGCCACCTACAATAATTACATCATAAGACTTCCTTGCTTTAACCGATCTCCATAGCTGTGGCGGTTGTTCCGGTAACATAGCAGCTTTTCTTCGGCCGATCTTACCGGGAGGCAATGTATCAGGTGTGTTCGTCATGATTTTAATCGTATCATTTTTGGATCGAATTGCGGGTCTTGCCCAACAGTAGCAGAGTAATCGTGATTGAAATATCGGATAGAAAGATCAGTACCCACTGCACTTAATGCTGAAGGCACCCAGCCATAAGCGAGTTGTTTTCCAATCGTATGACCGAAATAGGAACTCGTAATATAACCCACTACAGTACCCTGATGCAGTACGGGCTCTTTGCCCAACACTACATGCTGTGGATTTTCCAAAACAAGGCATACCAAACGTTCGCTAATTGTAGCTGAGTTTATTGCATTAAACGCCTCAGCGCCTCTATAGCCTCCACCTTTGCGGACTGCAAAGGCCAACCCTGCTTCGTGGGGGTTATGTTCACTGTTCATATCTATGCCATAACTCCGATATCCTTTTTCAAGGCGCATTGAATTAAATGCTCCACGACCGGCTGCAATAAGTCCATATTTTTTTCCTGCTTCCCAAATCGTGTCCCAAAGTTTTAAAGCAAAGTCGGCAGTAGTATAAATTTCATATCCCAGCTCACCGACATAAGATAATCTGCATAGCATCACAGGCACATGACCAACATAGGTGCTCTTTAACCGAAAGTAGCCGAGTGACTCGTTGCTTAGGTCATCCTTCGTCAAAGACTGGGCGAGTTCCCGCGCCTTAGGTCCGAAGAGCCCCAGCCCAATGGTTCCGGCGGTGATGTCTTTCACATACACGGTATCAGGTGCCATTTGTTTCAGGTAATTGATATCGGCATTGCTGTTCACGCCGATGAAAAAGTCTTGCTCGTCGCGCCGCATGACAATGATGTCACTCATTATGCCAGCCTTTTCATTCAACATCAGGCAATAAGTGATAGAGCCAGGCTTTTTGTGCAGGTTACCTGTCGTCATTCGCTCCAAAAATTCCAATGCTCCTTTGCCGGTAACCTCGATGCGTTTCAAAGTCGTGATGTCGAACAAACCAACTCCTTCCCTGACAACCTGCGACTCAGCACCAATAATTGGCGACCAGAATTTTGAACTCCATTCATCACGCGGTGGAATATTGTATCGGTCAAGCAGGGGAGCGTTGGCTTCGTACCATTGTGGACGCTCATATCCAGAAGCTTCGAGGAAGAATGCACGGAGTTCCTGCTGACGCTGATAGAAACCGGTGGTGCGTAAGGGTCGTGGCGACTCCGTAGGCTGCAGTGGATGCATTAGATCATATACCTCGATATAATTCTGTGCCCCACGTTCTTCGATATGTTGTGGACCCAATTGATGAATTTCAAATCGGTTAACATTGCATTCATGCACGGCAAGTGAGGGATGACCATTAATAATCCATTCTGCTATAGCACGAGCTACGCCGCATGCATGGGTAATCCACACAGCCTCAGCAACCCAGAAGCCCTTCAATCCAGACCATTCACCCATTAAAGGGAAATTGTCAACAGTAAAAGAGAATAAACCATTCATTGATTCAGCGATCTCGGCATCCTTCAATGAGGGTAGAACTTCAGTCGCACCCTCCATGGCACCTTTCCATTCGTCAATAGTGAATGGCATCTGGCTCGGCATTACTTCAGCGAGGTCGTTGGAAAGGATGTCCTCAGATTTTACAGGAAGCGGACGATGCCCATACCAACCAATGGCAAGACTTTGTCCTCTTTGTTTGAAATACAAATCAGAACCCTGATGACGAAGCACTGGCAATTCAGCTTCATTTTTGTAATCGCTCAATTCAGGCATAGCACCCGTATAGCAAAGCTGATGCGCCAAAGGTTGTATCGCCTTCGACATACCTACCATTGCTCCGATCTTCGGTCCCCATATCCCGGCGCAGGACACAACGATATCAGCCGGAAATAAACCCTGTGTTGTTTGAACACCGGTAACACGACCATCGTTCTGGTCAATGGCAAGAACTTCACAGCTACCAATAAATTGAGCGCCCCGGTTAATAGCCTGGTTACCCATTACTTCGTCAGCCAGTTTCGCCCGGGCGATGCCATCATCGGGCACGTATAAAGCACCTAACAATTTATCTACAGCAAGAAGCGGATGCAGTTTCAATGCTTCTTCAGGAGATATTACACGCGCATTAATTCCAACCGACATGGCAAATCCCGCTCTGCGATGAAGATCAGCCAGGCGCTCAGGCGTAGTTGCAAGCTCCAGGCTACCCACTTTAAAGAAACAGGGTTCGCCGTCGTAGTGAAGGCTGTATAATTTTTCAACTGTTTGTTGGGCAAACTGTGCCATAGTACGCGATCCATTGGTCTGGAAAACAACGCCAGGAGCGTGTGAGGTTGAACCGCCGGGATTCCAGAGCGGACCTTTCTCAATAACCACTACGTCGGTGTATCCGCGTTGGGTAAGCTCATCGGCTAATGAACAACCAACGATGCCGGCTCCTATAATTACAATCTTTGGCATTAATGCGCAGGGGTTTCAGTGAGTTGATTTGTGTACCAGGAAAGAAATTGTTTAACAAGATATTCTTCGTCTGCAATTGGACCTGGCAGGTAACCACCGGAGCAAATACCGCGGTAAGTGCCTTCTGCCAGGCTTTGGTCTTGTGCATTGGTTTGTGTCCAAACATGAGTAAGATTCTCCAAATCATAGTCAACACCTTCTACAGCGTCGGCTGCAACAAGCCATTTAGTACGCACAAGCGTCCGGTCAACTGAAAGCGGGAAAACCGCAAAGGTTACAATATGATCACTCAGAAAGTGATTCCATGAATTCGGATGCGTCCACAAAGAAAGTCCGCTTCCTTCCGATTTTTTGAAATTGCCGAGTAGCTTTTTGCAAGCATGTTCAGGTTTCAGGGTGTGAGATATGCACTGATTTGCCAGCGGCAGCCGAACAGTACGAAACCAAAGATCATTTGGGAACTCCAGCAATTCGTAGGGAAGGTCAAGGCTTTCCCATTCTTTTTCTTTTTGCCGGAGCGTCTCCTGAAAGCGTCGCTCATCAGCCTGTACATTATCTTTATCGAGACCCTTGCCAAAACCTGAACTGTAAAGCGGTACAAGCAGTTCAGGATGATTGCTGGTGCAATGCAGGCACTCCCGGTTATTTTCTATAACCAGCTTCCAATTGCAGGCTTCAATAATATCTTTCTGGCAAGCTATTTTGGTTTTAGGTAATTCGTATGGAGCGAGATAAGGAGTAAGCAAAATGTGTACTTCTTCAATATCAGCAGGCGCAGGTGTAGTAAGGCAAACATAAATAAGTCCTCCAATCACGGCGACTTCTATTGGATTCAGTCCAAAATCTTCTTTAGGAAAGTCGGCATCCATTCCGCGGGCATGCAACAGCTTTCCTTCAAGGTTATAAGTCCAGTTGTGATAGGGACAGATGAGCCGCCGGCAGTTGCCTTTTTCTCCCGCTACCAATTCATGACCGCGGTGGCGGCATACATTATAAAATCCATGCACTTCTCCGCGTTCCGTGCGCTGCAGAAAAAAGGACCGCGTTCCGATTTTTAGCGCCACGTAATCGCCTGGCTTTGGAATGTCTGCCTCACAAGCAACATAAATCCATCGACTATAAAAAATTCGCTCCAACTCCTCTTTAAAAATTTCGTTGCTTGTATAGAAGCGTGAAGGCAGCGTAAAGTTTGTATCAATTCCGGCGAAGGACATGCTGATTTTTTAAAAAATTTGAAGTGAGATGCAACAATTAAATTAAAACATAAAGGTATGTTTGCTTTTCAACATTCTATTGGAGTGAAGAGCAAAAAAATTTAGGTGTACCTATAAAAAATTTAAAACAGTCGTACATCGCTTATTAGATTTTATTAAGTAAAAAGATGTTTGAGTTAATTAGCAATTTTAAATTATGAACCTGCAGATGCCATGAAATATTCAGTACAAGTTAGCAATCTCGCGTGACGATAGCAGCAAGATTGGAAACAACAGGCGATGCCACGAAGTACAAATGCTGGTAGCATAAAAAAATAAATCAAAACAAAACCTGCAATTCAAAATATGAAGGATTCCCCAGCTGATAATAATGATCTGGCGAGTTTTGGCTATCGCCAGGAGTTAAAGCGCTCCATGGGTAGCTTCTCCAGTTTTGCTGCAGGCTTTTCTTACATTTCTATTTTGACAGGGCTTTTCCAGATGTTTTATCTGGGTTATGGCGTTGCAGGACCCGGATTTTTCTGGACCTGGCCATTTGTACTGGCGGGTCAGTTGCTGGTAGCGCTTTGCTTTGCAGAACTGGCGTCAAGGTTTCCTTTGTCTGGCGGGGTGTATCAATGGGCAAAGTTTACGGGAAACTCCTTTCTTGGATGGATGACGGGCTGGATTTACCTGGCTTGTTTAATTGTCACGATTGCTGCGGTGGCCATGGCACTGCAGGTGAGCCTGCCCCAGATTTCAGGGTCTTTCCAGATCATCGGCACCTCGAATGATGCAAAATCGGTTGCTTTGAATGCCATTTTACTCGGTTCTGTTCTGATTGTTATAAGTACCATCATCAATGCCAGGGGTATTAAGCTGCTGGCAATTATTAATAATATTGGCGTGTTTACCGAACTGGTTGGGATTATAGTGCTGATTGTTTTGCTGTTTCTAAATAAAGTAAGGTCTCCGGTTGAAGCTGTTGTTCACATAAAGGCTACCGGCGCCGGTTTCAGCGGTTTTCCCGGCAGCTCCATCTTTCTTGCAGCAACTGCCCTAACAGCTTCTTATGTTTTGTATGGATTTGATACTGCCGGAACATTGGCTGAAGAAACGCATGACCCCCGCAAAAAAGCTCCCCGCGCTATCCTGCAGGCGCTGCTTGCCGCAGGAATTGCCGGGTTACTCGTATTACTTTTAGCATTGATGGCTGCACCGGATTTAGGGAGACCGGAGTTGGATAATATAAGCGGAGGGTTACCGATGCTGGTGAAATCAGTGTTAGGTGAAACAATGGGCAGTCTTTTTCTTTGTATTGTTATTTTTGCCATCACCGTTTGCACCCTTGCAGTTCATTCCGGATCAGTAAGATTAATGTTCGCTATGGGGCGCGATGGCTGCCTGCCTTACAGTAAATCCTTGTCGGAAGTTTCACCAAAAACCCAAACGCCTGTTTTAGCCACGCTGCTTTGCGGAGTGGCAGCAATCATTATTTTGGGGGTGAATCTTCAATTTCCAAAAGTATTTGAGTTGGTAACTTCTATCGCTATACTTTGGGCTAATTTGGCTTACTGGATAGTAGTTGCACTTCAACTTAAAAATAGAATTATATCTGCCCGGCATGGAAAGGATCCTGATGCCAAATTTAGTTTGGGTAAATGGGGATTGCCGGTTAATATTTTAGCCCTGATTTGGAGCAGTTTTATGGTTATTAATGTATCGTGGCCCCGCGCTGCAACCTATGGTACGGAATGGTATCACTTGTATGCAGCATGGATGTACACAGCCGGTTTGCTTTTAGTCGGTGTGTTCATTTATTATTATAAGTTGTTTAAAAGAAAGCGAATTTCTTAAAGGTTTTAAATTATTGATTATTGAACCACGGAGACACGAAGAAAAAAAATTACACAAAGTTGCATTTGCTATTCTTGGAGTCTTTGTGGTTCATAATAATTATTTTTATTGTGAAGCCGGCTTTTAATACTTTATGGCATCTTCGTTGTGTCACTAACTTGTACTGCATAATTTTATGGCGACTATAGTTTCATCATTTAAAATCTTTAGCTAACTCAAGAGCTTCCTAAAAGTAACATGGTATATACTCAATTTATAGATGGCGCATTAACTACAGGTTCAAACAGAGAAACATGGATCAACTATAACCCGGCTTATAACACGCCATTGGAAGAAGTTTGCCAGGCTAATGAAGAGGATATTGAAGCGGCTGTACATTCATCAGCAAAAGCTTTTCGTATATGGCGTGCGAAAACCGGGGCAGAGCGTGGCAGGGTATTAACAAAGGCAGCTCATATTTTAAGATCAAGATTGGAAAAAATTGCTTTGTTAGAAACACAAGATGTCGGAAAACCCATTTCAGAATCTCTCGCTGTAGATGTTAGTTCGGCTGCTGACGCGCTGGAATACTTTGGAGGAATAGCTGCAAGCATTCATGGTGAGTATGTTGATTTGAAAAACGCCTTTGGTTATACGCGTCCGGAGCCTTTAGGTATTTGTGCGGGAATTGGTGCCTGGAACTATCCGATCCAGATTGCTGCATGGAAGGCCGCTCCAGCGCTGGCTTGTGGCAACTCAATGATCTTTAAACCATCCGAACTCACTCCTGTAACGGCTCTTGAATTGGCCAAGGCATTTATGGAAGCCGGCGCCCCGCCTGGTTTGTTTAATGTCGTTCAGGGTGATGGTAGGGTTGGAGCTATGTTAGTAAATCATCCGAGTATAGCAAAAATTTCATTGACCGGTTCGGTTTCAACTGGTAAAAAAATCTTTGCAGGTGCTGCAAGCCAATTGAAAAAGGTCACACTTGAATTGGGTGGAAAATCTCCATTAATTATTTTCGAAGACGCCGATATTCATAATGCGGTGTCAGCAGCCATGCTCGCAAATTTTTATACGCAGGGTGAAGTTTGTTCGAATGGTACACGGGTATTTGTGCATCGTCAAATTTTCAATTCCTTTTTGACGCAGCTAAAGGAACGGACTGAAAAAATCAGGTTGGGTGAGCCGGCAGATCCAGATACCCAAATGGGCGCATTAATCAGTAAGGCGCACATGGAAAAAATAACCCGGTTTATCAATTCAGGAAAATCTTCAGGTGCAACATTATTAACCGGAGGCTTCCAACCTGAAAAAGATTTCAAAGGACGTGATATTAGTTCTGGTAATTTCCTTGCTCCGGCAATTTTTACGGATTGCGATGATTCAATGGAAATTTGCAAAGAAGAGATTTTCGGTCCAGTGCTTTCTGTACTCTCTTTTGACTCAGAAGAAGAGGTGATTGAAAGGGCTAACAATACTCCCTATGGATTGTCGGCAGGCGTTTTTACGAATGATATCAAACGCGGCCATCGCGTGATTCATCAATTACAGGCAGGTACATGCTGGATCAACAATTATAATATCACTCCCATTGAACTTCCCTTTGGCGGGTTTAAACAATCAGGTCAGGGCCGGGAGAACAGCCTTGCCGCAATTCAATATTATACCCAGCTGAAAAGTGTTTACGTAGAATTAGGAAATGTCGAATCTCCTTACTAAAATGGATAAAGTTTTTGACACGATCATTATTGGAGGCGGGTCTGCCGGCTGTGTGTTGGCAAATCGACTGAGTGAAAATCCGGACCATCAAGTGTTGGTAATTGAAGCCGGGAGAAGAGATTATTGGTGGGATGTTTTTATTCATATGCCTGCTGCGCTTACCTATCCGATTGGTAGTAGATTTTACGATTGGCAATACGAATCGGAGCCTGAGCCATTCATGAATAACCGGCGTGTGTATCATGCCCGGGGAAAACTGTTAGGCGGTTCCAGTTCCATTAACGGAATGATTTTCATTCGTGGTAACCCATTGGACTATGAAAAGTGGGCAAAGGATCCGGGAATGGAAACATGGGACTATGCCCATTGCCTTCCTTATTTTAAAAAGTCTGAAAACAGAACCGCCGGAGCAAATTCCTTGCGTGGTGGTACTGGCCCGTTGTATCTTGAAACTGGTCCGGCAACCAACCCTTTATTCAAAGCATTTTTTGATGCGGCGAAGCAAACGGGTTATCCTTTGACGGAAGATGTAAATGGGTATCAGCAGGAAGGTTTTGGAAAGTTCGACCGTAACATTAAAAACGGGAAACGTTGGTCTGCCTCAACAGCATACTTGCATCCTGTTTTGAAACAACGAAAAAACCTTGAAGTAATTTGTAATGCTCTTGTAACCAAAATTCTTTTTTCAGGAAAGCGCGCAACCGGAGTAGAATTTTTGAAAGGAAATGGTTTGCAAGGGGTAACAGCAGGTGAGGTTATTTGCTGTGCCGGTGCTATTAATTCTCCCCAGATTCTCCAACTGTCAGGAATAGGAAAACCTGAAATTTTGAAATCGGTAGGGGTTGAAGTGTTTCACGGCTTGCGTGGTGTGGGGCAGAATTTACAGGATCATCTTGAAGTATATATCCAATATGCCTGCAAAAAACCGGTAAGCGTATATCCAGCATTGAAATGGTATAACAAACCCTGGGTGGGTGCTCAATGGGTGTTCTTTAAAAAAGGACCTGCAGCAACTAATCATTTTGAGGGAGGAGGATTTATCAGGAGTAATGAAACAGTTGCATATCCCAATCTTCAGTTTCACTTTTTGCCTGTGGCTATTCGGTATGATGGTAGTTCTCCATCAGGGGGCCATGGCTACCAGGTCCATGTTGGCCCAATGAATTCTGATGCCCGTGGGTCTGTTTTTATTAAGTCATCAGATCCAAAGGAAAAACCAGCAATTCAATTTAATTATCTCTCTACAGATCAGGACCGGAAAGAGTGGGTGGAAGCAATCCGCTGTGCTCGAAAAATTCTAAACCAGCCAGCGATGGATGAATTTAATGGGGGGGAACTTTCACCCGGACCTTCTGTTGATACTGATGAGCAAATACTGGAATGGGTCAAACGTGATTCAGAAACTGCCTTGCATCCATCCTGCACCTGTCGCATGGGTACGGATGAAATGTCTGTCGTGGATCCGCTAACCATGCGGGTGCATGGACTTGATGGTTTAAGGATAGTAGATGGAAGTGTAATGCCGTATATAACGAATGGTAATCTGTATGCTCCCATTATGATGATCGCGGAGAAGGCGGCGGATATAATTTTAGGAAACCAGCCGCTTACACCTGAAAAAGTTGATTTTTACAGAAAGCCAAACTAAACCATCCTACGACCTTTCTAAATATAGATAGGTGTTAATTAATTGCATATGGTATGACGATAATTCACAACAAAACATAGTTTAAATATTTTCTTTGCGGAATTTCAATGGTTACAGCCGTTACATCAGACAGCTTATTTTTAAATAAAAAAGACATCCGAAATTTTGTTCCATTTTACTCACTTTAAAAAAGGTTATAAAATTGCTTTCAAAATGGACCCGAATAGTGAGTTCATTTCTACCGACTTGTTAATTTTAAGTCCTTTGTGTAAGTTCAGTGAGTGTTTCGTAAAATAGAGCATACTACACGATTTACTCACTAAATTTGAGCATAAAATGAGCTAAATCTGTGTAAACTAAGGAAGTGCTCAAATGAAAAAAGCCCGTCCCACTTGCGTTTCACGAGCTTTTTTTAATTAATTGAAGTTAGATATACTGGTTCCAGCGGTGAGGGAGGGATTCGAACCCTCGGTACAGTTTAACCCGTACGGCAGTTTAGCAAACTACTGGTTTGAGCCGCTCACCCACCTCACCGTTTTTCTTAAAAGGACGGCAAAAATAAGTTTAAAAGGGAAATAATCAAATTCAATTACAACCAGGCAAAATCCGGGCTAAGCGTTTGCCAAAGCGCGGTCTAAATGTACATAACCTCCATCCACATGTACCAACTGGCCTGTAGTGTGGCTTGATCTTTCTGATAATAAAAACGCAACGGTATTGGCAATTTCTTCCGGGGTTGTCATCCTGTTCTCCAATGGAATTTTTGAAGTTATCTGCTTTAACTTTTTTGCGGGATCAGGTAAAGTATGTATCCATTTTTCATACAACGGCGTCCAGGATTCCGCAACTACAACTGCATTTACACGAATGCCATACTTTAAAAGTTCAACTGCCCATTCACGGGTTAAAGCATTTCTCCCGCCATTACTCGCCGCATAAGCAGATGTTCCGCCTTGCCCTGTTTCTGCAGTTTTGGAACTGATATTTACGATAGTGCCTTTCGATTTTTTTAATGCCGGCAAAGCATAATGCGCCAGCAAATAATAATGCACAAGATTTTTATGCAGCGATGCCATGAAACTTTCATAATCTCCATGTTCCAGGCCAACACCATCATTAATGCCGGCGTTATTTACAAGGCCATCAATTCTTCCAAATTTATTCAGGGTTTCATCAATTACTTTTTTACATTCTGCAGGCTTTGTCAATTCTGCAACAACCTGCAAACACTTGCCACCCGCAGCTTGTATTGATTGAACTGTTTTTAAATTATCCGCTTCATTTCTGCCTGCAATTACAGCAATGGCGCCTTCTGCTGTCAGCAGTTTTGCAATTGCTTCACCAATGCCTTTTGCACCGCCGGAAACAATAATTACTTTATCCTGCAGATCTAAATTCATAATTAATATAGCACGATGTTATTGCGAACTTTCATCAGAATCATTTTGCCCGGCTGGAATACTATCCATAAAAATGGATGCTTTGTCTTGCTTTCTATCCATTTCTTCTTTATTCATTGTTGCTATAAATTTTGCAAGACTTGCCAAACTGTTTTCGTGTTGATCTACCAGGTCTAATTGAAAACTTCCTTTTATAGTTTTCCCGTCACCTTTATCGGCAGTACCAATAAAATCTTTAAATGTTGTTCTTGCAGTGCTCATCATTTCATTACCGGCATTGCCTGCAACAGAAGTCTTGTTAAATATAGAGTTAATGTCAACATATAAAGCCATTGATTTATCATTTAAAGCTTTATCAATATCCGCCGGCAAACTTGCTTTGACATTTCCTGTTTCATATGCTTTTATCAATTCATCACCTGAACCGATAAGCAATGCATTGCCTGTGGTTTCAATTACAAAACCATGTCCGCCTCCTGAGCCAAGCTGGTATTGATCGCCATTTTTTGTTAACAGTCTTTTATTTACCAAACCTGTCATCACTTTATCAAAAGCAGCTTTATCACCAATGCGCATGTTAAGTATAAAATCAGCGCCGTGAATATTCGTTTCTGTTGCAGGATTTTTAGATTTAGAAAAAATAGCGGCTATGTCTCCGCTGAAGGCATTCACCACATCGCTGGTTGAAAACCCAAGATTCGTCATAAATCCATCTGCCATCATATCAACACCTAAATAATGCAAAATATCAATCAATACTTTTGGATCAAAAGAAGCAATACCAAACCCGCTGATGCTGTCAGGATAAGCGCTAATCATGCTTTTATCAATTGATCTTGATGGGTACTTTTTCAGAATGTCAGCCAACGCTTTTCCATAATGAGATTCCCCGGTTGCAGTAATTTTTCCTTTTTCAAAATCAATGGTTCCTTCACTGTAACTGTCTTCAAGCAAAGTATTTGCTTTTGCCATGCCGGGAATCATTGCCGTATTTAAATTGGCAGCGGTATTTGTATAGTAATGAATATCGCCGGACTTTGAAAGCATATCCCTGAAGCCATCAACGGCAGCAATAGACGCAGATTCATTTTGCGTAAAAAGTGTGGTTAATTGTAGTTGCGAAGCCATTCCTTCGCCGGTTGAATAATTGCCTTTTGAATTATCGCCACCCTTAACAAAAGAAATAATAAAAACTTTATCTGTCCACCCGGCAATAACTTCATCTTTCAATTTTATATACTTGTATTTGCTGCCTGATAAAACATCAGCGCCAACACTTTCTTTTTTTAGAAACGCTTCAAGCTTCGCTGCGTCCTGCACCTGCGCAATAAAACCTGAACTTGTTATATTACCTGCCTGCATTGAATTTGTTTCTTTTGCAAAAACGTAAACTGGCTTGTCCAAGTCAATGCCGGAATTTTTTATATCATTCCAGTGCAAAGCATATTCATTATTTTTTTTATTGAAAATATTTGCAAACGAATCAATGGTTATTCCTGATGAAGCGATCTTATCCATGATGGCTTTCGAGTCAATCGTAAGCACAAAAGATGCATCTTTGGGAACATACAACGAAAGTTCAGGAACAGGTTTTTTGCAAGTAGTGAATGCAATTATAATAACAGCAATAATTGCAAATACAGAAAGTTTATTTTTCATCTGCGTGTTTTTTGTTTTTTTTATTTTGACAGATTGAATCTATAGTTAAACGAAGATATTTATTACAAACTATTTATTGTACATAGATTGATAAACTGCTTCCATCATTTTTCCCCGCACATTTAAGGAGCTAAGCTTTGTATCATCACCGCCATTTGGATTAACACGGTTGGAAAGAAAGATAAAGATCAAATTATATTTCGGATCAACCCAAACGCCAATGCCTGTAAAACCAGTATGGCCAAAGGTTTGCGACGATGCGCTTAAACATGGATAAGGCTCGCTGCGTGTGGCATTATCTTTTTCCGGTTTATCAAATCCAAAACCTCTGCGACTAAAATTGCTGTGATATTGCGTGAAATAATCTATCGTTTCTTTTTTTAAATAACGTTCACCATTCCAAACACCACCATTCAGTAACATAGAATATAAAATGGCAAGATCATGCACATTGCTGAATAAACCTGCATGGCCGGCAACGCCGCCAAACATTGCAGAGCCCGGATCATGCACATAGCCTCTTAATAATTGTTCACGAAACTGTTTCTCATCTTCTGTTGGTGCAATGTTGTTTATTGGAATATGCTCATTGGGTTTAAAAGTAGTGTTGTACAAATGCATCGGTTTATAAAAACTATCAGCAACAAATTTATCTAATGTTGATCCTGTAATTTGTTCAACAATTTTTCCTAAAAAGATATAATCGTTATCACTGTAAATATATTTTTTTTGGAAGCTCCAATTTGCTTTGAAGAATGCGAGAAAACATTGTATCAACATAATCATTGCGTATGTACATATTTGCCGCAACGTGCACAGAAAAATCTGAATCAGGATAAGATTGAAAATACCTGGGTTTTGGGTCACCTTTTGCATCAATTATTTCTTTATAAAAAGGGATGAAAGCAACTAAACCGGCTTGATGCAACAATACATCCTGCAATATCAAATTGCTTTTATTTGTGCCCCGAACCCATGGTAAATAATCACCCAATGTTTTATGCAGATCAAGTTTGCCTTCTTCATATAATTTCATTATTGCTAATGTGGTTGCAGAAATTTTTGTTACTGATGCAAGATCATAAACCGTTTGTGTTGTTGCAGGTTCATTGCTATTGTAAGTAATATTTCCGTAAGCTTTATTGAAAACAATTTTATTATCTTTTGCAACCAATACTACACAACTAGGCGTTGCGTGTTGTGCAATCGCATCATCAGCTAAACTATCAATTATAGAAAGTTTTGCGCTGTCCAATCCAACTTCAATTGGCTTTGCTTCCTGCAATTTTTGTAAACCAATATCTGTAATTCCATCGCCATAATGAAAAGCGTCGCAAACAGTAACCGGCAATTTTCCTGCGGCAGTAAAATCTCCGTTCAGCCAGTTAAATGCAGCTTCTTCAAATATCGGATCATCTTCATAACACTCAATTAAATTATCCGCATCGCAGAAATTTTTAAGTACATACGGATTACCAAAAACCATCGTAAGTGCATGTGTTGAAGACTGCAGATTTTTTATAAGATCAAGTGCACTTAATGTAAGTCCAAAATTTTTTGCCGGATATTTATTAAAATGATGAACACCTATAATTACCGCATCATAATTACTGTCAATATGTTTAAAAATTGAATCGCCGATGGAAGCATCATCGCTGTAATCCATCATATAAACATCTGCATTGCCTTCAATTTTTAGAAAGGTGGCAAGCGTGTTTGTATCAGAAATACCAATTCCAACATAAGCAATTTTCTTACCTGCTTTTAATGGAAATAAAGCAGTGTCTTTCAGGCGCAATAATGTAATTGCATTTTGAGCAACTTTTCTTCGTAAGGTGCTGACGTCTTTATTCAAATCTTCATATAAATTATTTGTGTTGATGTAACCAATATTGTTTAATCCCAAATTATATTTTGCCAGCAACACTTTTTTTACGCGATTATTAATATCATTTGAATCAAGAATATTATTTGCAATCGCAGTTTGAATTTTTTGAATTGCCATTGGCACATCGCCAGGCAAACACAACATATCATTACCCGCAACCAAAGATTGCACGGCCGCATCGCCTTGCGGAAAATATTTTGCAACACCCTGCATTTCCAGGGCATCAGTAAAAGAAATCCCTTGAAAATTTAAACTGTCTCGCAACAGATCTGTTACATTTTTTTTTGATAATGATGTTGGAAGATGCGGCGTATTATCAATTGAAGGAATGCTTAAATGTGCTATCATCACACTGCCGATACCTTCATTAAATAAAGTCTTAAACGGGTATAATTCCAGTGAGTCAAGTGCTGTAAGAGATTTTGTTATTATGGGCAAATCCAGATGCGAATCAACACTCACATCTCCATGGCCTGGAAAATGTTTTGCGCAAGCCATCACATTAGTCTCCTGTATACCACGCATTATTTGTGTTCCAAACAAGGCAACCCTATACTTGTCTTCACCAAACGAACGAAAATTAATAATAGGATTGTTTGGATTATTATTAATGTCAATAACCGGCGCATAATTTACTTGTATGCCTTCACGTTTGCATTGCGCACCAATTGCTTTTCCAACTTCATACACAATTGCTGCATCCTGCACTGCACCAAGCGTAAGCTGGTCTGGAAATTTGTAAACGCTGTCCGTCATGCGCATGCCCAAACCTGTTTCTCCATCAATGCAAACCATTAAAGGTGTTTGCGCCATCTGCTGAAAATAATTAATGAAGTTTGCCTGTTTTACCGGCCCGCCCTGGAATAAACATATTGATCCGATATTGTAATCATGAATTAATCCTTCTACTTTATCATTATAGAAAACAGTGCCGCCGGATGCAATACCGCTTTCACGCACCACCATTAATTGCGCAATGCGTTGCTGCTGCGTTAATGAATTAAAAACGCTGTCAACCCAATGTTGCGATGCATCAGTTTGTTTATAAAATTGTTGTGCATTTAAAAATGATGGCAACGTAATAATAAGGCATAAAATAAATCGCATGCCGGCAAGATACAATTGACGACACAAGATTATTTGTAAAGCAACATTAATATTTCACGGCTACTTATGAACCTGCTGGTTGAAAAACTTTTTTATTTTCTTTGCAGATTTTTTGCATTGAAAGATTACAATTTTTCAGTATAAAGAATTTTTATTACCATGTTATATTGGGATATAAAAAAAACGAATTACTTATTTTCTAAATTACCAGATCGGCTAAGTTTGTAAATTAAGGATCCATAAGAACCCGGTTTTAAAAGTCAATATCCAATAAAATGAAAAATCGCCTGCGCGTATTATGTGCGCTATGTTTTACTGTTGCATTTATTCTTGCAGGAAATTATTCAAAAGCACAAAAAACAAATAAAATCAATTATGGCGTATTCCCTGTAAAAGCAGATATAGGTTCAAGATTGATGGCTGCGAATAACCTGGGGGTTGATTACGTACGCGAAACACAATTATTAAGCAAGTGGGACGGCAATAAAAACTCAAGTATTGATTATTGGAATTCGCGCAAAAA
>JABDGW010000010.1 GCA_013285855.1 Bacteroidota bacterium | reverse complement strand
TTGATCCTGATTATCCAAAGATCACCAAACATTATTTTTCAGGGGGTGCAGGCTTATCTTCTACTGCTTATGACTATGCTGTGTTCTTGCAAATGATATTAAATGGCGGAACGTATAACGGCAAAACAATTCTTTCAAAACGTACTGTTGAAATGATGTTGCATCCGCAGCTTGATTTTTTGTTTAATGGAAAAGATAATTTTGGTTTAGGCTTTGAAATTACATCTGATAAAGGCAGTGCAGATGCAAGCCGTAACGCAGGCAGCTTTTCATGGGGTGGATTTTTCGGTACAACGTATTGGGCAGATCCAAAAGCGCATTTAGTATGTTTGATTATGACACAGCAAACACCTAATTCACACGGTCAATTATCGCAGCAATTTGAACAGTTGGTGTATGCAAGTTTAAAATAGGTGTCTGACACTTTGGAAGTGTGACATCTTTATCAAAATAACGATATGGGAAAAGGCAGACTTGAAGCGTTTAGTGATGGCGTTATTGCAATCATCATAACCATAATGGTGCTTGAATTAAAAGTGCCTGAAGGTGCAACATGGCAAGCGCTTCAACCAATTATTCCTGTTTTTTTAAGTTACATGCTCAGTTTTGTTTTCATTGGTATTTACTGGAACAATCATCATCATTTAATGCATTTGGTAAAACATATCAGCGCAGGCATTATGTGGGCAAATCTTAATTTATTATTCTGGCTTTCTCTTGTTCCATTTGCAACAGGCTGGCTTGGACAAAATCATTTTCAACCATTTCCCGTAGCATTGTATGCTGTGCTGCTTGATTTATGCGGAGTTGCATATACCATCTTACAAATAACAATTGAAAGACGCCATAAAGATGACCTGCGCTTAAAAGATATTATGCAAAGGCAAAGAGGTAAAGGAATGGCTTCTCTTTTTTTGTATACTGCCGCAATTCCATTGGCTTATATAAACACAACAATTTCAGGTTTGCTGTTTATTACCGTTGCAATCATCTGGTTTATTCCTGATAAAAAAATTGAAAAAATGGTTGATGGGGAAATTGAAAAATAATAACCGTACGCATATAGATTATTAAAACAAATTGTTATTTATTAAGATCGAAATTCTCATTCCTCTATCTTTACTTTTAATTATACTACACAAGTGCTGAAAAAACTTATTTCAGTTTTTTTTATAATTGTTTTTTCACTTGGCTCCGGCGCAGGCCAGTTAATTCATGCAGCTTTTCATAAGCATGAAATTATACCTGTGCAGCAAACTAACACATCTGCAATAAGCTTACAACATACTTACTGTTCAGCTTTGCAATTAATGCTTCCTGAATTTTCAGGTTCCGGCATTCTCAGTGTTCCGTTCAAAACAACTGAGCAGGCTGTTTTTTTCTATAATATTGAAATTTCTATTCCGCTCACTTACTCATTCAAAACTTCTGACAGAGCGCCTCCTTTCTTAGCATGATCTGTTTTAGTAAATAAGTTGTGAACCTGTTTTCTCAACATTGTTTTTTTACTTTCATCATGCTTAATTTTTTTCATGCACTTAAAATATAAACCTGCATATACACATGCAATAATTTGTTTGTTTCTGATTTTGTTTTGTGTTGTTCAATCAAAAGCGCAATCAACAACTGACAGCACTGCTGCTGCTGATTCTGCGTTGCTGAAGCAAATTGAAGCGCAAATGCAAACAGACACAACACAGCAACCTGCTGCACAACCGCGTTCAAGTCTTTCATTTAATCCTGACATTGGTGTTATCGGAGATTTCCAGGGTTTATATATAAGCAAGGGTAGCAGGAATTTTGATATGTATCTGAATGAAGCCGAAATTTCCTTGCAGGCAACTGTTGATCCTTATGCGCGTGCAGATTTCTTTCTCTCATTTTCAAGAGATCCTGCAACAAATAAATACAGTGCTACTGTTGAAGAAGGATATTTAACCACGCTTTCATTGCCTGCAAAACTGCAATTGAAAGCAGGTAAATTCAGAGAAGCAGTTGGCAGAATAAATCCAACACATCCGCATGCATTGCCTTTTATTGACCTGCCCAATGCTTACGTAAATTTATTTGGTGAAGAAGGCTTGAATGATGAAGGAGTTTCATTAAGCTGGCTTCTTCCCAATAAAGCATTTTACCAGGAGCTGGTTGCACAAATCACATCGGGTTTTTCTGAATCGCCTGCATTTGCAAGAAGCCAGGGCAATCATTTGATTTATCTTGGTCACTTAAAAAACTTTTTTACTTTAAGCGATAATGCAACGCTTGAATTGGGCTTGACTGGTATTTCCGGCCCAAATGATTCTGCACGCACAACAAGTATTGCAGCGGGAGATCTTACGTATAAATACAAGCCTGTTCAAATGAATACTTATCATTCGCTAACATGGCAAAGCGAATTTTATTACAGTCATAATAATCAAACAGAAAATAATGCAGTGAATGCAATTGGTTTGTATTCTTTTTTGCAATACCAGTTGGCTAAAAGAACTTTTCTTACAGGCCGGTATGATTATGGTGAAAAGCCTTACTATAATTTTATAAAAGAACAGGCATATTCGCTTACGTTTGGCTGGTATGCAACAGAATTTTCTAAAATAGAAGTAGAAGCTAAAACAACAGATGATAATATCTCATCAAGATTTTACCAGGCATGGTTTAGATGGATATTTGTGATCGGTGCACATGGGGCACATCAATATTAATTTGAAAATGTATCAATTTGAAAATTTGAAAATGAATTTTATGAAGAGAATATCAATAGTAGCGTTGTTTGCATTTATTTTTTTTCATGCAAATGCAAAAACAATAAAAGTAGTTACTACATTAACTGATTTAAAAAGTATTACCGAATTAATCGGCGGCGACAAAGTATCTGTAACATCTATTGCAACAGGGTATCAAAACCCGCACTTTGTTGATCCGAAGCCAAGCTACATTATCAGTTTATCCAATGCTGATATGTATGTAACCATCGGGCTTGATTTAGAAGCAGGATGGTCGCCGCAATTGCTGGCAAGTTCAAGAAACACAAAGATTCAAAAAGGTTCTGCAGGATACGTTGATGCATCAGAAGGCATTGGATTGTTCCAGGTTCCCACAGCTGCAAACCGCGCCGAAGGTGATATTCATATTTTCGGTAACCCACATTACTGGCTCGATCCTTTAAATGGAAAAGTTATTGCAAGAAATATTGCTAACGGTTTAGAAAGAGTTGATCCTTCAAACAAAGCAACATATGAAGCAAACCTTCAAACATTTTATAAAAACATTGATGATAAAATGAAGGAGTGGCAGGCGAAGATGGCGCCGTTTAAAGGCACAAAAATTATTGCTTATCATAATGAATGGGTGTATTTTGAAAAACGCTTCGGCCTGCAGATCGTTGATTTTATGGAACCAAAGCCAGGCATTCCACCAACACCTTCACAGTTGGTAAAAGTTATCAATGAAATAAAATCAAATAATATTAAAGTAATAATTTCATCACCGTATTTTTCAACATCATCATCTGATGTAGTGTCAAAACAAACAGGTGTTAAAGCATTAACGATGGCAACTTCAACCGGTGCTTTCCCATCAGTAAAAAATTATTTTGATGTATTTGATTATGATATAAACCAGTTAACAGCAGCGCTTAAATAATTAAAGAAAATTAAGAATTATGTTTGATATGTTCCAGTTGCCTTTTATGGTACAGGCTTTTTCGGCCGCAATAATTACGGGCATTTTATTATCTTATCTCGGCGTGCATGTGGTAGGCAGGGGAATTGTTTTTGTTGATCTTGCATTGGGGCAAATTTCTTCTCTCGGCGTTGCATTTGGTGCCTTCATTGGAACCGGGCTTACTTCAATTCCGCTTATATTTACTTTAACGGGTGCTTTATTAATGTCCTTCATTAATATTCGCGACAAGCGTTTAAAACAGGAAGCCATCATAGGTATTTTATATGCATTCACTTCGTCGCTAACGGTGTTGCTTATTTCAAAAACACCGCATGGCGATTCAGACATACAGGAAGTTTTATTTGGAAATATTTTATCAGTAAGCTGGCAACAAATAATAACGTTAGGAATTGTGTTTGGCGCAATTGCTTTAATGCATTTGGTTTTCTTCCGAAAGTTTTTTGCATTAACTGAATCATTTGAAAACGGAGAAAATCATCTTGTAGGTATCTTCAACATCTGGAATTTTCTTTTTTATATTTCAATAGGATTGGCAATTGTATTTGCCGTGAAAATAAACGGCGTAATTCCTGTGTTTTCTTATTTAATTATTCCCGCAGTTTCTGCAATCCTGATTTCAAAAAAGAAAGTAACTGTAATTATAATTGCGTTTATCATAAGTATTCTTGCAGGCTTTTTTGGATTGAACTTTTCTTTCCACTATGATTTTCCTGCAGGCTCTTCAATAGTTACAGTGCTTGGAATAATTTTTATTCTTGCAGCTGTTTACAACATGATTAAAAGAAAAAGCACATCAACACAAAAAGTCTAATCTCTTTCTGTTTGTGCTTCTTTAAACTCCTGTTCGCTTTCAACATCCTGCTGCGTTATTTTTTTATTATCGCTTTTATCAAAAGGATTTTGGACATCTAATTCTTCGTTGCTATTGTCTTTGTTTTTACCTGTGGTTTGTTCAGGTCCTGTTGTTTTATTTTTATTGTTATCCATAAAATGTTTTTATTAAATGCAATAAAAATGAAGCCAGAAATTAAAGCAATAATTAATTATTTTATCATGAACCTCTTTATACTGAATGGTGAAATATCAAAATCCAAAGCTTTACCTGTTGCCATATCAGAAAGAATTTTCCCTATAGCACTTGAAAATTTAAAGCCATGACCGGAACACGGACTTGCAATTATAATGTTGTTGTTTGAAGGATGATGATCAATAATAAAATGCTCATCTGGTGTGTTGGTGTACATGCAAACATCAGAGTAATTAAACACTGTATTTACATTAAAATATTCATCAATAATATTTTTCATCTGGTTGATTTCTTCTTCACTTACTTCTTTTGAAAGCAAATCCGGATGAAGCGGCTGGCCTTCATGATGAGGTGCTATTTTTATTCCGTTACCCAAATCAGGAAAGCCATAGAAAATTCTGCCATGTGTGTATTCCCAAATATAAATGGGCAATTTATCAGCAGAAATAAATTGCTGTAATTCTTCACTCGTATTCTTAAACCAAAACAGAACCTGTCTTTTTATATTCACTGGTAAATGCAATTCAGGCAGCAGGTCATTAAGCCACGCTCCTGCACTTACAATTAATTTTTTTGTTTGATAACTGTCTTTATCAGTAACAATCTCAATCGTATCATTTGTTGAAACAATTGACATTACAACTTCATTGTATAACAATTCAGCGCCATTATTTGCAGCTAAATGCAAATTGGTTTTTATACATTCTTCCGGAAATAAAATACCCGCACTTTGTTCAACAACAGCAACTGTATCTTCAGTTGGTTTTAATGCAGGAAATCTCTCTTTTATTTCATTGCTGTGTAAATATTCATAAGGTACATTGTGTGTTTCTGCACTTAGTATTGCTCCTTTAACTATCATCGCACCTGCATTATCACCTAATATAATTCCGCTGGTTTTTAATAACAATTGTTTGCCTGAAATTTGTTCCAGTTCATCCCATAATTTATATGCCTTTTTAACCAGTGGCACATACATCGGGCTTTCATGATAAGCCTGCCGTATGATCCTGCTTTGTCCATGAGATGAACCAAAAACATGCGGCGGCGTAAACCTGTCAATACCACAAACCTTTAAATTATTTTTTGATAAATGAAAAATAGCCGAACTACCGTGTGCGCCAAGACCTAAAACAATTACATCAAAATTTTTATTCATGCTGAAACTGTTTTCATAATTATTTATTAGTGAATCGTCAAAAAAACAAAATGAATAATTGTTGCAATGTAAATTACGGCTTCTTTAAAGCAAGCATTAATTCAACAACGATCAAAATCATTTTTTAATATCCGGATGGCACACGAAGAAGTAACCGAACAGCACGAAATATTATCGACACATTTTAAACCAAGATTAGGCTTGTTAGATGCAACGATGATCGTTGCCGGCTGCATGGTTGGTTCGGGAATTTTTATTGTAAGCTCTTATATGGTACAGGATATTGGCAGCGCAGGCTGGCTGATCTTTGCATGGGTTTTAACTGCATTGATGACCGTTGCCGCAGCATTAAGTTTTGTTGAATTAAGCGCATTGTTTCCAAAAGCCGGCG
Organism: Bacteroidota bacterium; assembly: GCA_013285855.1. Taxonomy (GTDB): domain Bacteria; phylum Bacteroidota; class Bacteroidia; order Chitinophagales; family Chitinophagaceae; genus Parafilimonas. The sequence goes on along the minus strand of JABDGW010000010.1, from coordinate 48,607 downwards.
GTACTTATATTTATTTAAAAGAAGCATATAATCCTTTGGTTGGATTTTTATATGGCTGGAGTTTTTTTACTGTTATACAAACAGGAATGATTGCAGCAGTTGGCGTTGCATTCAGCAAGTTTGCATCATACATTTTTCCGTCATTAAGTGAAAGCAATATTATACTGCATATAGGTTTTATTAATGTATCAGCAGCGCAACTATTTGCAATTGTACAAATTATTTTATTAAGCTGGATCAATACACGAGGTATTCAAACAGGAAAAATTGTGCAGGATGTTTTGACCATTATAAAACTGCTGATGTTATTTGGCTTAATAGTTTTTGGTTTTGCATTGGCTTTTAATAAGGAGGTGTGGCATGCAAACTGGCAACATCCGTTTACTATTATGCGGCATTCAGCAAGTTTGCCTGGTTATAATGGCAAAGATAATTTCTGGATGCATGTAACAGGATTCTCTGTGTTTGGCGCTGTTGCTGCGGCAATGGTTGGTGCAATACTCACAAGCGATTCATGGTATAATATAACTTTTATTGCCAGCGAAGTAAAAAATCCAAAACGCAATGTTGGCTTGAGTCTTTTTTTAGGAACGCTTATAGTAACTGCATTGTATTGTTTATGTAACGTAATGTATTTAGCAGTACTGCCTTTAGGCAATGCACCCGGCGAAACACAAAGCATTGCTTTTGCTGCAGAGAACCGCGTTGGTGTTGCTGCGGCTTTGCAGATATTCGGTGCTAAATCAGCATTGGTAATTGCTTTTCTTATCATGCTTTCAAATCTTGGCTGCAATAATGGGTTAGTGTTATCAGGCGCAAGAGTGTATTATGCAATGGCGAAAGATGGATTGTTTTTCAGAGCAACAGGTAAATTAAATAAAGCGGCTGTGCCTGCGAATGGTATATGGCTTCAATGCTTCGTTGCTATTTTGCTTTGCCTTAGCGGGAAATACGGAGACCTGCTGGATTATATTTCTTTTGTAGTAATGTTGTTCTATGTGATTACAATCGGCGGTGTAATTGTACTTAGAAAAAAACGACCTGAATTAGAGCGACCATACAAAGCATTTGGTTATCCTGTTGTACCTATAATCTATATGATACTTGCATCCATATTCTGCATTTCACTTATTATTTATCGTCCTGATTTTACAATCCGCGGGTTGATTATTGTGCTGTCAGGAATCCCTGTGTATTATCTTGTTGTGGCGAATAGAAAAAGGAAATGATGCTTTTACTTTTCATATCGGATTTAATACTCTGCTTCAACGAAAAAAATTTAGTGAAGTATTTTTTGATCATAAACTTTTATTATTTCTTCATTTGAGTTAAAAAGAAAAAAGACAAAGATTGAAGTCCCTAAATAAGGAATGTCCAAATGTTGAAGGCTATATGTATCTTCTCTTAATTCAGCTAACAAAATGTTTTTAGTAGGTTTCGAAAATAATATATAATAACTATAGATTTTTTTATTACTAAAAATTGAATCGATTCGAGTATCGATCGTTTGTTCAAAAGGTAAATTTTGTTTATAAAACTGGCTATCTAAGATTAAACTATCAGTCGAACAAATAACATCATTAAATAATTTAATGGGTATAAATCTTAATATCGGGCAAACATTAATATTTACATTATCTTTTTTTCCAAAAAGCGAATCTATATAAGCATAAGCCTTCTCAAATTTTTTATAATAATCTTGAGTATAAGTGTTTGTTTGGAAAAAGACTGTAATGAAAACTAAATAGAACAATTTCATAAAATCAAAGATTGCCACAAAACTATGCAATGAAAAACCTGATACCACGAAATCCTTACCTCTGGTGCAAGTATGCTGCCATGCTTTTGTGTATTAGCATACTTATGCCTGTTTATGTTTAAAGTTTTTTTGTTGCTAATATAAATTAATTTGGAAAGTAGGAAGAACGTTTATTTCTATGCGCACAAGATGAAAGCAAGTATTGATCTTTTTAATATAAAGCAATTAAAAGAATTGATACGCAAGGTAGAGCAGAAATCAAAAAATGTAACAGATACAAAGACTATTCCTGAAGATGTAAGTTTTATATCAACCTATATTTCAAAGATGCATGAGTGATATGAAAGAATATTTTGGGCTGCAGTAATTCTTTATATCATTTATTTAAGGGTATAGTTAACTGACCACCTACAAACCATGCAGGTTTATCATTTCTGTCAGAGGTTATTGTTGCATTATCCAAATCAAGCGGTGTTACTAATCCAGCACCAACCTGAAGAAACCCTCGACTGCCCAAAACAGTCACCGGTATTGCAGCGCCGAATATTATTTTCATGTTCGAATCTTTAGATGCTTCTAAATTTCTTAACGGGCTTAAAAAACATTGATTAACGGTGGCAGGCGTATCGCTTTCTGCTTTACTCAGCAACTTATCAATGGCGCCGTTATCAGCGGTTATCAATTGCGTCCACCATGCATCTTTTTCCATATCAGGCAACCTGAGATAGCGATCTATTTTCGCAAACACAACTGATTCTAATGATTTCATTTTTTCGCCTGCCGGTAAATTAACTATCTGCAAAAGATCGCGGCTTAAATCCTGTACGGTTAAGGCAGCCAGCCGCCTTGCCTCTATATGATTTCTGTCACCACGATGATCTTTAGCAATGTTTGCATGTGATAAAATATCTGTATCTTTTTTAGCCTCTTCAGCACTTGCTTTATAATAAGCGGCAGATTCTTTTGTACTTACATCTTCCATGGTGTGAAGCAATGATACAGACTCCGTTCCAGGCACACTGCCTGTTACGAGTTCGTGCCCGAAACGATAATCTTTATTGATGAGTTCAATAAAATTTGAATGTGCAAAGAAGTCTTCCACCGCATGAAAAGCAATGCCTAATTCATTCAGGCCATCTTTTGTAAGTCCCAATTTTATAAATGAAGCGAGTTTACTTTTTATATGCGCAATAGGATCGCTGCCTCTAACATTTGCATCAACCAAACCTGTTCGCTGGTTAGCAAGAAGTGTTCTGTCTCTCCATTCATTTTTTTCTCTGTCCCATATATAATTATCAAAATGTTCAGCCTGGCTGTAACCACCAAATTTGCCCGGGTTGCATAATAAGATAGCGTTGCCAAATCGCGGAAGCTGGCTATAATCACGCAGCTTGTTTCCTGTTTCAATATCTTTTATCTGGTCTTCGGTAAAACCACCGCCGGTTAAACCTGCTTCATCAATTATATGATGGGCATCATCAGTAAATCTTGCTATATATGTTTGCGGAACAGGTGTAGTTTTATTGGTTGAACGCTGCGCATCCTCTCCTGATTGTTGTAGTGTATGCGTTAATTCATGCGCTAATAATTTTTTCCCTTCAAATGATTCAGGTTTATATTTTTCATTGTTAAAATAAATATCATTACCAACAGTGAATGCTTGCGCATTTAATTCTTTTGATAATTGAACAGCATGATTATCTGTATGAATTTTTACGTTTGAAAAGTCTGTACCAAAACGGCTATCCATAAAACTCCTCGTTGTTCCAGATAGTGAACTCCCACCATCTTTTGTTGATTGTATTTGATTGGATATGCTATCACTTGCCACACTGTTATTATTTCCTGTTTCTTTTTTTTGAATAAATGATAGTAAAGGTTTGCGGTGCGCTTTTTCTTCTTCTTCACAATGTGCACATTTACGCTGAATAAAATTTTGTTCTGGTATGTGCATTAATTTTTTATCTGTATTTAAATCTGCTTCATGATCATTTAAAAGTTTTTTATCAGTAAACTCCCCGACCGATGCTAATGCAGCAGGCCGAACAACAGGTGATATTGATATATGCTCTTTCAAAAAAATAAATTATTATTTTGATAAAACACAATAGTGCAAATACAATTGATACAAGAATCATTAAAATATTAAACAAACCGCCTGCTTTGTAACAAACAGCTTTTGTTATATTGGTCTCATAAGTTGTGCTGTACTTAATGAAGAAACTGTTTTTACAAAGTCTGCAAACAATGGCAAATCAGCAACAGTAGCAGTGGAAACGTGATCATTTATCGGCATGTTCTGCCTTAACCTGAAAAAATCTTCTACTATTTGTGCTTGTTGTTCGCGGTTAAAAGAAAGCAATCCTTTACCGGCAGCTCTTCTTGTTTGCAATTCAGCCACATCTCCATACTCGTAACCTCCTCCCCATAGTTGTGCATGCACAGCCTGAGGCATATAGATAGCGCCTGCATTTTCGTACTGCCATACATGCGTTAATTCATGCACCATTGTATCAGTTGATTCGGTGCCCCAGCTATTAATAGTATGAAAACTTGTATAAGCCCTGTGCGAAAATGCCGGGCCAATTACCGCGCCAGTATCTACTCTTACAAAATCAAAATTTATACTATTGCCAAAAACAGATTTGCCGGCCTTTAACTCTGATGCAGAAAGTATGCGTGTATTAAACTTTACAATATCCTGGATAGTTTCATAAGCTTCGCCAATACCTACAATTTCGAAACCTTGCAGCGCAACGGTGCCCAACCATTTCAAAAAATTCTTCCAGGTATCTACTTCAGCAAGCGATTTCCACCACTTGGCCGTCCATGGTTTAAATGTTTTAAGTCCGCGCCATAAAGTGGCTGCAAAACGATAAATGCGTTCCGGCAGTTGTGTTAACCAATAAGCAAATCGTTGAAAGATGCCTGCAATTTTATCAATCAATTGGCCGCCCAGCCATTTTATTGCATTCCAAATCCATTTTGCTCCTTTGCCAATCCATTGTCCTACTTTTTTTATGCCACCCCAAACAGCGCCTGCTGCTTTTTTTATCCACGACCAAAAGCTTCGCTGCACTTTTGGCTGTGCAGTAACTCTATTATTATTTTGCTGAATGGTGTGCGTTAATTCATGCGCTATTAATTTTTTGCCCTGGGTTGTAGAAGGTGCAAATTTTCCGGAATTAAAATACACGTCATTGCCAACTGTAAAAGCCTGCGCACTTAGTTGCGTGGAAAGCTGTGCAGCGTATTCGCCTGTATGTATACGCACATCAGAAAAATCTGAACCAAACCGGTTCTGCATAAAACTTTTAGTGTTTTCAGGTAAAGCCTCGCCGCTGCCTCTTGTTGCCTGAATTTTTTTTGAAACATCATTGCCTGCTGTAACTTCATCATTGTTTGTTTTGGTTTGAGCAAATGGCGACAAAGAACTGCGCTGCGCTTTTTCTTCTTCTTCACAATCAGCACATTTTTTTTGAATGGAAGGCGCTTCAGCCGCTTCTTCATTTTCATCCATCATCTCTTCATCGTCTGCAGTTTCTTCTTCATGCAAATCTTTTTTTTGAATGATTAAAGGACTTAAACTATTTGTGTATAATTTTTTAGTATAAATATTATTTTCTGAAACAGGATTTGCTGTTGCTGCAGAAGCTTTATCTGAAGATTGTTTATTTGTGCGCTGATGCATATTTGAGATTTTACTACAGTAGAAACACAGGTTCCAGATAAGTTTTATTCCATTTTTTTGCTAAATATTTTAAAGCTTTTATGATTTTAAAAATATACTCTTTATTTTTTTACTTCTGTTTTTTTAGTGTTTTTCAAACAGTTCATTAATAGTTTGCTGCTTTAATAAAATCATCATATTTAATAGCGTTAAAGCTTTCTTTTTTATAGTTATGTTTTCAGGTAGTAATAAACTCAACAAGTTTATTTCAATTTAATGATTCATTAAATTAATAGACGTGAGCTGAGGTATATTACTGGTAAGCATAATTATTTTTAATTAAGCATATCTTGGTCACCTTTGGCAGGTTATAATCACCTGCACACAACCAATTGATTGTACAATTTTTAAAGTTTGATTTTTTTTCAAAGTCTTTTCTTAATGCGTTAACATATATTGTTGTTTTGCAGCATCAGCAATATCTTTTGGACATTCTTTCTTTATTGTATTTGGACCAAGATCAATTTCAACGTCACCACCTATTTTACTTTTCCTTTCCAATTTTATTTTTACTCTTCTCAACAATGGAAGTATTTTTTTAGCAATCTGTTTGGTGTTTAAACCTTTTAAACTTTCCACGAATTCTTGTGTTCGCCATTTGCTTTCAGCATCGTTGGACATAAATTCTTCCACAACATGTTCATCCAGTGCTTTACCTTTAAGTTCTTTATCATCCACACTTCCATATAATTCATTTTTACCAAGCGTTTCTTCTTTCACTACTAAAAAATCTTTCAATACATTTTTTGAACATAGGTCAATCGCAAATTTGTGAGCTGCCAGATCAGAACAATATTTTTCAATCATTTTTTTCACGGTAACTGCTCTTTGTGATGACAATGTATGGTTGCCTTGGAAATGAGCGCTTTCATTAAGAGGACCTTCCGGCGAAGTGAATCCTGCTAATTCAGTAACAACAAATCCTCTTGAAAGAAGCTCGTGGAGTTTTGCAACCTCAGCATTATCTGATACCGGAGGTGTTATCTTATCTTCAGCATACTCTGCCCATTTAAAATGTATATACACTTCTTCAGATGTAGTTACACTACCCGGCGGCAGATGTACAATTCCTTTTGAAGGAGGAGCAGTACAATTACAATAAACTTTCAGTGGAACAAGCTTTGCTTTACACTCAGGCTTTGCAGGATGAGGCACATACCCCACTGTCGCGCCTCCTTTAGTTTCAGTATCATCTTTACTGAAAAAAGGTTTTATCTGAAAATCACCCCACTGGATGGTTGCATCAGCCGCAATATTTTTCACACCACCTACTCCAACGCTTAATTCACCATGTGCAGTTATCGAAAAATTTCCTTTTTTAATGATCACATCTAAAAAAGGAGTAAGGTTCTCTCCTTTCAAATCATCACCTAAGTTATTTAGATTGCCACTTTGTGCTGAACTGACTATTTTGTTTGCGATCTTTGTTGCTTCAGCGGGTACATCGGCACCTAATTTTATATCACCCAGGCTGTCTCCCCTGCACCATGTTACTACTATAAAAATATTCTGTGAATCTATTCCAGCATGAGCTTTGGGAGGATCAAAATACTGACCAGTCGTAATTTCAGCCACTTCACATTTTTCAGCATCTCCAGGTTGTCTTTGCACAAGCGGAGAATATGCAGATGTGCCTTGCTGAATGGTGTGCGTAAGTTCATGCGCCAATAAATGTTTACCTGCTGATGATTCAGGCGCATATTTTCCTTCATTAAAATAAATATTATTGCCAACAGTAAAAGCATGTGCGTTTAAATCTCTTGACATCTGCACAGCATAATTGCCTGTATGAATATTTACGTTTGAAAAGTTTGCGCCAAAGCGGCTTTCCATAAAACTTTTTGTTGTTTCATGCAAAGGGCGGCCACTGCATTGCATTGATTGAATTTGTGCGGAAACAGAATCATTCGCTACGCTGTTATTATTGTTTACAGATTTTTTTTGAATGAATGACGCAAATGGCTTGCGTTGAGCTTTTTCTTCTTCCTCACAATGCGCACATTTTTTTTGAATGAATGACGCTAATGGCTTGCGTTGTGCTTTTTCTTCTTCCCCGCATTGCGAACATTTACGTTGAATAAAATTTGATTCGGGCATGCGCATTACTTTATCTGCCATGGCATCTGCTTCATGTTCTAAAGGATCATCAACTGCGCCAATAGATAATTTTCTTTGAATGGGGAAACTCTCCAAATACTTTAGATTAATTTGTTGCTCAGGTATTTCATTTGCATTTATTACTTCTGTAATTTTTTGTGCAGGCGCATAATTTTGTTTTGATTCCTGTGTTGATGTTATTGAATTTTGTGCGTTCATAGTTCTAATTAGAAAGTTATATTATGTTCATTTTGATTCCGGAAATGAAACATTAAAAAAGTATACACGAATCAATTACTTCATAGCTTAAGTTTACTAAGGTGTTTGTGTTGCAGGTGCCGATGCAGGCGAAGAAAGTCTTGCCTGCCATCTTGCCCGTCTTGTATTTAAAAAATTATATCTGTGCGAACTTCTTGATCGCAGTAGTGCAGGATTTGCTGTAAATGTCATCACAGCTTCTGCAAAATCTTCCGTTGCCCCTCCAGTTACCATATATTCAGAAATCGGCTGTTCAACCCAGTTAGGGTCATTCCAGGTGGCAGCAGTAATTTTAAACTGAGCCGGTGGTGTTGAACCAGAAGCTATTGCTGACCGAACCTGCGCAACTCCAATATCATACAAATCCTGACCGGTAGAAGGATACCTTCCGATTTCGTTTATATAATCACGCATCATATCTGGATCCGGGGGCTGAGTCGTTCTTACTCCTCCTGGTGGCTGCATAGCGGCTACTTGTAGTCCATGACCAAGCTCATGAAAAATAATTCTCTTTGCAGATTCTTGTCTTGAAGGCAAACCAATAGGTGCTGCATGGGGATCTCCGTGATAACTTAATACGATGCCAGGAGAGCCTGGATATCTGCCCCGTGTATTACTTCTTGCAAATGGCAATCCCTTATTAGCTGAATTTATACTGCTAAAAATTGACAAATCAGTGTTTCCAAACATAGCACCTACATCGCTTCTGGCTACATAAGTTCCGCCTGTGCCAACTTCATAATAAATATTATAAAAAATAAGTTCAGTAACAGGTGGAAATCCACTGAATGTGTGGCTGAAGTCAGCAAACGCATCAACAATATATTGATAAATGAGTGACTGTTGTCCGGGATCCCATGATTGCCAGTTAGGCAATGTAGTTACAACAGCAGGATTTAGCCCCATTGACCTTATTTGGTCAGTAATTGATCCGGCACGTATAGCAGCAATTCCATACGTATTGCGCATTGTTTGCTCAAATTGCTGTTTGGTCATTGGATTAGATGAAGGCTGACGCTGTATATTGCCTGTTTGCTGCATTACATGTGTTAACTCATGCGCCAATAAATGTTTTCCATCTGATGATTCGGGTTGATATCTTCCTTCGTTAAAATAAATATTATTACCAACAGTAAAAGCTTGGGCATTTAACTGACTGGATACTTGCGAAACATAGTTGCCTGTGTGAATATTTACGTTTGAAAAGTTTGCGCCAAAGCGGCTTTCCATAAAGCTTTTGGTTGACTTAGGCATTGAATTGCCACCACCTTTTGTTGATTGTATCTGCGAAGAAATGGCATCACTTGCTTTGTTATTGTTTGCCTCAGATTTTTTTTGAATGAATGATGCTAATGGTTTGCGTTGTGCTTTTTCTTCTTCCTCGCAATGCGCACATTTACGTTGAATAAAATTTTGTTCAGGTATACGCATTACTTTATCGGCCATTGCATCGGCTTCATGTTCTAAAGGATCATCAACTGCGCCTATAGATAGTTTGGATTGTATGCAGAAAGGGTTTGATACTTCCGCTGAATTATTATTGAGATAAGTTTCCTGAAGGCCGCTTGCTAATGAAGTAGATTGTATCTGTTGTTGTAATATTGTTGGATTTGTTTTTATGTGTTCTTATTTATTAGTTAATGTTTGAATTAAATAATCTTCATTTAAAATATTTCTTCCGCTCATAAGCAACGGCAGCAGCATCTTTTTTTCCAAAAAAAATATCCAGCTTTAAGTCCGTTTGCATCGCATCCGTTTCAGCCAGTTGGACTATCTTGTTCCGCACGACCTGCTGATACGCCAAGCGCATATTTCTACGGTTACTCACCTGTTCAATCATCCTCATCTTTTACTTCGAGATGCGCTGACGCTAACACCTCGAAGAACGTGATCGCTGACAATCTCAGCAAAGCCGGTTGGACATAAGGCAGTGTCTCAGCCGTGGATTGTTCACGGTTGCGCCCAACCATGGCCTTTAATGCTCGTCCTCCGGCCACTTCTGATCTCTTCCGCGTACTCCGCCCTTAACCGCTCGGCCTCCTGCACCCTTGCGGCTTCCTGGGCCTCTTCAAGCATATCTTCGAGCTTTGTTTTGAGTGCATGCCCCAGAACAATCACATTATGACGGTCATCGTGCACATTACGACGGTCACCGTGTCGATCGAATCTCGCCCCCGTGAATAAGAGCATCGCCGCGTAACCATACCTGCGTAATGCGACGATTTGTTGCTGAGTGAACCGCCTGGCAAACACATATCCGTCGACCGCGCCCTGACTGACGCCGTGCTCTTTGACACCCTCAAACCCTGCGATCTGCTCGCCCGTGCTGCCCCCGAATGATGGCCTGATCAAATTATCCGGCACCCAATCAGCTTCCATGCCGAGCAGCTTTGCCGCGGCGCCTCGTGCAAAGCCTTCGCTGTAGGCTTCCTCGCTGAGTTTCGCCTTGGCTTCGGCCAAAGATCCGAAGAAACTGATGAACAGAAAGAGGACATCTTGCGGGCCTGGCAGACCGGCTTCCAGTACATTTCCCACCTTTGCAGCGAATCCCGCTTCCTTAGCCGCCGACACTCCCAGTTCAGCAGTTGCACGCTCGCCCTGCACAGCCACGTCTTCCACCTTGGCGATGGCCCCTTCGCTCTTTGCTGTCGCGCTTTTAGCCTTTGCGCCAGCCGATTCTTCTTTCGCCACGGCGCTCGCAAATCGCCTTCTCGAGGCCAATTGGTCCCATGTAGCCGCATTTTCCGCTGCCCGTCGCGCTTGATCTATATTTCCGATTTCTCGATTTAAATTCCGGATTTCGCCTAGATTGGACTCAATGTCTCTCAGGAGGTTCCCAGCTTGGGCCTGCCGTGGTGACCGCGGGTCGCTAGCGATGCCTTGCAACCAACCCCGGATCAGGTTGCGCTTAGCTCGCTTCGAAATTTCACTTGGGATTTCTACTCCCTCTTTCTCTAGAAGTTCCAACGCTGCCTTATCCAAACCTTTCTGAAATTCATTTCCAAGGAGGTTGATATGTCGCTTGATCGCCTCCACCTCTTCCCTAGATAATTGCGGAGGTTCTCCCGGAGGTGTTGCACGCGCCAAACCGACCCCAGTGCTGCAGGTGACGCGTATGTTTTGAAAACCCATGCCAACCGACACCGCGGCGGCGTGCGCATCCTGTTCATGCGGAGCCGAGGGGTCGACTTCCGGTGCGGGTCTACCGCTGCCGCCAATCTGCTGCACTACATGGGCCAGCTCATGAGCCAGTAACTGTTTTCCTTCCTTTGATTCCGGCACATATTTTCCTTCATTAAAATAAATATCATTGCCAACAGTAAAAGCCTGTGCATTTAATTGATTAGATAATTGCGATGCGTCATTGCCTGTATGAATATTTACGTTAGAAAAATCGGTACCAAAGCGACTTTCCATAAAACTTTTAGTTGTTTCATGCATTGCATTTCCGCTACCTTTTGTTGATTGTATTTGATTGGAAACACTATCACTTGCAACAACACTATTATTAAATGAAGATTGTTTTTTTTGAATGAATGATGCTAAAGGTTTGCGTTGTGCTTTTTCTTCTTCTTCACAATGCGCACAATTTCTTTGAATAAACTTTTGTTCAGGCATGCGCATTACTTTATCTGCCATAGCATCAGCTTCATCTTCTAATGGGTCATCAACAGCACCAATAGATAATTTTCTTTGAATGGGCAAACGCTTGTAAATATTTTCAGGCTGAATTTCCCGCGCATTTAGTATTGTTTCATTTGCTGATGCAGAAGTGGTTTCCCGGTGAGGCGATATAGTTAATTTTTCAGCCATGCTATTTTATGTTCACACGAGTGCTCTTAAATTATTACAATATTTATCACTCACTCCATTACCAGTACAGGCGGTTATCGGCCCGTTTGCAGGGTCATGCTTATCCACACCGCCAATATGCCAAAGCTCATGCGCCAGGTGATTGCAGTTGGGGTTTGGTGTAGATTGATTCAAGCCTAAAATAAAGTATTGCTTACCGGTATATTTATCGTCAAAAGTTTTGCTAACAGTTACACCGCCACCGCTTAAAGGCACATCATCTACCACAAGCATAGGAATACCTTTTGCACCATCAAATGTTTTTCCTGTTCCAATTGCAGTTTCATCAGCGGTAAACCTCCACCTGTCTGTTGCCGTAGCCGGTGTATAAGCATCCATTTTTGAAGAGCCTGCAACACGGTCTTTATTAATTTCCATTTTCAAATCAAGACAGCAATTTGCAAGAATAGTTTTTGCTACAGCTACCTGCTTGTTAAATTCTTTGGTAGCAGCTTCATTCATTTCCCTGCGGAAATATGCAGTTATCCAGAAGTCTTTCTTACCACCTGTGCAGCCATCACATTTGCCATCTGAACAGCTTCTTTGTAATGATGTTTGATTGCCCTGCTGTATGGTATGTGTTAACTCATGCGCCAGCAAATGTTTGCCTTCTGAAGATTCGGGCTGATATTTTCCTTCATTAAAATAAATATTATTGCCAACTGTGAAAGCCTGTGCATTTAATTGATTAGATAGTTGCGATGCATCATTGCCTGTATGAATATTTACGTTTGAAAAGTCAGCACCAAACCTGCTCTCCATAAAACTTTTTGTTGCATCAGGCATTGAATTTCCACCACCTTTTGTTGATTGTATTTGATTAGAAATACTATCGCTTGCAACAGCATTATTATTTATTAAAGATTGTTTCTTCTGAATGAAGGATGCCAATGGTTTTCGTTGTGCTTTTTCTTCTTCTTCACAATGCGCGCATTTGCGTTGAATAAAATTTTGCCCTGGCATGCGCATTACTTTATCTGCCATTGCATCGGCTTCATGTTCTAACGGATCATCAGTTGCGCCAATGGATAGTTTTCTTTGAACAGGTAAACGTTGGTAAATATTTTCAGGATGAATTTCATGAGTATTTAATACTGCTTCATTTGCTGATGCAGTTATTGTTTTAGAATGAGGCGCTATAGTTAATTTTTCGGACATTCAATTTTATTAAAGCAAACTATTTAACCAATCTTCTCCCAGGGCCAGGCGTATGAGTTGTTTCTCTAAACAATTGTAAAGTGAGTTGTGCAATAAAACAATCCATAAGCGCCAAATTCCTGTCAACCGCATCCAGCCCTATTAAACTGCTTAACCCGGCTCTATGCAGCACTTCCATTACTTGCATTTGCATATCGCGTATATGTGCTTCCTTGTCAGGAGTGGGAGCATCTTTCCACTCTTTATATTCTTTTGCATAAAACAATAACATCTTTCTCACACCACTCAAAATTCTAAGTTCTTCTTTTGTTGAAAGTCTCCACAGTCTTTGTATAACATTATCGCCGCAATTTTTGCGTACATCTTCTTCAAGACCGGCTAAAGTAGCAGCCATATCTTCCACATAATTTGTTTCACCAGGTGCGCTATCTCCTTTCTTGTTTATGAAAGAATCAGAAATGCCGTTTTGTTGTATTGTATGCGTTAATTCATGCGCCAGCAAATGCTTACCTTCATGAGACTCAGGTGAATATTTTCCTTTATTAAAATAAATATCATTGCCAACAGTAAAAGCCTGTGCATTTAATTGATTTGATAACTGTGAAGAATTGTTATCTGAATGAATCCGTACTTTAGAAAAATCAGCACCAAACCTGCTTTCCATAAAACTCTTTGTTGATTCATTCATTGACTTGCCGCTGCTTTTTGTTGAATATATCTGGTTAGAAATTGTATCACTCGCAACACTATTACTATCCGCTTCTTTTTTCTGAATGGATGATGCTAATGTTTTACGCTGTGCTTTTTCTTCTTCACAAGCTGTACATTTTCGCTGAACAAAATTTTGCTCAGGCATGCGCATTACTTTATCTGCCATAGCATCTGCTTCATGTTCCAAAGGATCGTTCACAGCGCCTATTGCTAATTTTCGCTGAATAGTTAAATCGCTATTATTTACGTGTGAAGCTGCATGTAAAGTTGAGTTTTCGTTATTTGATGTACTTCTTTCAAAATTCATAACTCAACAATTTTGATAATTAAAAAATTAATAAAAATTTATTATTACAATGTCTTTCCTTCTTTCTTTAATTCTTTTTTTATGCCCTGCAATAAATTATCTACCGTGATTGCTTTATCATTTCTGTTTAGTGCCATCAGTGAAGCAAACTGTACTACATTCATAATTGAACCACCCGACAGTTCATATTGTTGGGCGATACGTTCCATATCTTCTTTTTTAGGCGGCTCACATTGCGGACTAAATGCATTGCTCCAGATTCTTAAACGTTCTTTAGGTTGTGGTTTTTGAAAATGTATTACAGATTGCAGCCTTCTTGTAAACGCTTCATCTACATTCTGGCGCATGTTTGATGCAAGGATAACAAGCCCAGGATAATCTTCCAGCCTTGTAAGTAAATATGCGATTTCCTGGTTAGCATATTTATCATGCGAATGCGAAATGTCTGTTCGTTTACCAAAAAGCGCATCAGCTTCATCAAAAAATAAAACCCAGTTTTTGTTCTCTGCTTTTTTAAAAACCTTCTCTAAATTCTTTTCTGTTTCACCAATGTATTTTGAAATTACCATTGATAAATCAATCCTGTACACATCAAGATTATACAATTTGCCAAGTAAAGAAGCGGTAAGTGTTTTACCAGTACCAGGCGAGCCGTGAAATAAAGCTTTATAACCAGGTTTTAATTTTTTTGCCATTCCCCAATCTTCAAAAAGCGTGCGGCCATATTGCAGCCATATCCTGATTTCATCTAATTGTTTTGCCGTAAAATCATCTACTACAAGATCGTTCCAGTCTAAACCTGTCTGCAAACGTTTTGCAGGAAAATCCATACTGAATTGCGGCTTGCGCAAATTGCCTGTTGTAAAAAAATCAATGTATTCATCGCTTATCGCAAGCTGTGCGCTATAAAAAGATTCACTGTTGCCTGCAGCATCAACCTGTAATATATTATGTGCTGAAAAAAAATGGTCGGGTTCAAACAATGCATACAAGCGAAAGCGACGATTAAGATCATTTCCGCCAAGCAAAAAAAGTGCGGTTTCAACAGTAGGTAAAAAACCGCTGTGGCGGTTTGCTTTCAATCCGCCAAACTCTGTGTAACCGCGGCCAATATTTTTATTCACTGATAAAAAAACATCCAGCAAATGCGGTTGAACATGCGGAATAAGTGCGAGTATAAGCACGAGCCGTTCATCAGGCGATAACTTGTAATATTTTACGAACTCGGCATATACTGATTTATCGTTGGTTAAGTTCGGCGGTGTTGTATCAATTATTTCTGCGGCCTCCGTTTTTTCGGGTAACAATAATGGTTCGGCAGATTTTGTATGTATTAATTTAGTCCACCAACCACCAGGTTTTTCTTCTGTTGTTGGTTCTATTTTTTCTATAGTTATTTCTTTTGGAAAATGATTTTTTAAATGGCTGTTTACATATTGCGCAAACCAATTTATTTCGCGTGAAAGTGTTTCAGCATTTTGATTGAGCAGGTTTGGTTTTCCTGCTGCTTCGGTTGCCAATGTGTCTTCATATTCCATACAAATTATTTTACCATTCAACAAAAATTAAATTGTAATTCCACGGCAAGGAAATAGTGGAATATCCCCATGGAATACTGTCAATTAATATATCCAGTGTTTTGCGTTCAACCTGCAACAGCCAATCATTTTCTTTTTCACTTAACAATCCATCGCGTTTTAAAAATGATTCTCTTAACCCATTTACAGATGTATTCTTCAATGCTTTCCAATGTTCAATTACAGATTCAAGTAATGAGACAGCTTCATTTATTTCAGATTCTTCTAAATTAATATCAAATGGAATTGGTTCTTCTATGTGCAGGCCACAAATAATCTTTTCTAATGTAAGATTATACTCAGGCATTTTTTGTGTGCCCGTGCTTAAAAATTTAAGCAGGTGAACTGCTCTGTATTGTGCATCTTTCGTTTTCCATTGCTCGTTGTGCAGTAAGTTTAAGTTTGTAAAAAAAGATTTTAGAAAAGGTGCCAATAAAATAATGCCTGCATGTTTTACCGTATGTTTTTCTATTATGATCTTTTCATTTTCTTCATTAAAAATTATTGTATCCTCTAAAAGCTTTTTTCCTTGTTCAGGATTTTGATGAATATCAATTTTATTTAAAACATCTTTACTTACATCGTTATTAAACATCTCAGAATAAACCTGCAGAAAAATTGGTTTGTTTTCAACAATAATTTTATTAATACTTTTTATATCGGTAAAAATTGCAGCAATATTTTTTTCAAAAATCTCTAAGAAAAAATTTTCATCTTTTATATGCCGAAAAATATCGGGAGCTTGTTTCAAAATGATGTTTTCCAGTGTTTCATCATCAATTTGAAGTGCTGTTGCACTTTCGTTTTTCAACAAAATATTTAACTGCTGTATCCATCTTAAAAATAATTCTTTCGTTGTCTTTAATTCGCCTATTAATGAAACTATCAGCGCTTTATTTTTTTGGGTTAACTGCAATGCTGTTCGTAACCATATATTTCTTTTATGCTGATAATGATAAAAAAATTGCTTTATTACTTCAGGGTAATGCGTAATTAAATCAATCGCTATTTCATCTATATTGATTTCAGATTCGCTTGCCCACCATGGCAATATTCCGGTTTGTAAAAAATGTTGAAACAGTTCTTTTTTTGAACGTTGTTGTAAGACTTTTTTTTCTGTTGAAGAAATGGCTGAAAGCTTTTGCGCTAATTCTTTTTCAAACTTATATTTAAAAGAAGCAGCAAAATTAGCATCAAAAGAATCGGGTGAAAAATACCCGAGATCAATTTCTAATTTATCTATGCGCAACCATTCATCTTTACTAACATATGCAGAGCAAATAATATCAACAGCATCTGTAATTTGTTCCTGGAAAGTAACACCAAAATTTTCACGAAAATTAAACGCCTGGTCTTCATCAGAACAATTAAATTGAAATTGCAGGCGATTAATGGTGTGAATCATACATAAATTTTGAAACTAACAATTTAACCATCACATTCTTCATCGCAAACGCAAGGCTGCAATGAATTGAGTTTATCAATAAGCGGATTTACAATTTCATATCGCGGCATTTCGTTTTGTGCCATTTCTTCAAGCCAATTGATATATACATCTTCAAACTTTTGCATTTCCTGTAAGCCAACCCACATTACGCGCACATGAATATGTGCAGGGAATTCTGTTTGTATCGTTTTCTCAACCAAATTTCGGAATGTAAGATCACGCAACCTTTTAGGCCAGCAAGGCAATACAACTGTAACCCTGAATGAATAAGGATCTTCATTGTTATCACAGGAATCTTCCTGGCAATAGAAATCAAGTTCAAAACCAAACCAAAGAATCAATGCATCTATTGCAAGGTCTATATCATCGGGTGCCTGGGGATCGTCATCTTCTATTTGTTTTTCCGTTCTTTTGCTGTAAACAAAATCGCTTTGCGCCAGTATTGCGCCTTTATCTCCGTGTATAATAAAACTGTACTGTGTTTTAGTAATGTCTTCCTGTTCTTCAAAGTTGGAAACAATTTCATAATTAATTTTTTCTGAACCGAATTCCTGCAGATCACGCACTCTTTGCGCAAGTGCTTCGTACGTTCTGAATTTTAACGGAAGCGGATCTGAATCATCTGCGAATGTTTGCTGAAAAAGAATTGATTTATCATCAACACTTTGCGGGATTTTAAAATATTCAAGTATCCACGGCATTTGATCGTAACATATCGCAGCAGGAATTCTTTTTATTCTTTTCTTATATGTTGGCGGGTCTGTATTTTCATTTAAGCCAATTCCCAAATCACATTTATTTAAACAAACATTTAAAAAGCTTACCGGTTCAGGCACGTCCTGGTTGTTATCATCAGGATTTAATACTTCATCTAATTTTGGACGCAACAAAATATGCTCTACTAAGTGCATGCCTTCGTTGCTATTAATTATTTTCATCAGAGCTTCTAATTTTTTAAACGCTTTTTCACGATCCTCGTTCGATTGAAACTCCTGGCTGGTACCTAATAATATTTGGGTATCTGCATCTGTGCTGTCATATAATTCAAACCAAAATGGCTCCATGGTTTCTTCATAGTTGCGTCGTCTTTGTTTCGTGCCATTTAAAAATTTAAAATAAATTCTTTCATCAGCGTATTGCAATATTTGATTTATTAATAACTCTGTGCAACAGCCATCACCAACTTCTACACTGGTAAGTAAAACGGTTTCTTTATTATCAGGATCAAGCAGCTTTATAATATTTTTACCGGCAGTATCTGCGGCTTCAACAATCACATAATCTGTAGCCAGTTTTCTGCAATTGATATCAGCAAAGCCAAGCAGGCGACTTACTCTTCTTTCTGCACCGGAAACATTTGAAGAATTCCAGGTATTGTATTTAGTGTAATCATACGCTTTGCCGCGTTGTGTACTTATTTTATAATACTCTCCGTTTTTAAGCATTCTTATTTTATCCGATACCATTCTTTCATCTACTTTATAAGGCGTGAGCCATTGGCTTATTGCTTCATACTCGCTTAAATCTTCACTAAAGCGTGCAAGCATGTGGTTTAAAAAAATATTGCGGCGTTTATTAAATTGTTTTGGTGTTTCTAATAAGTTTTGAAGTACTGCCGTGTAATCTTTTAAAATCAAATTCCAATGATCTTCTCCCCTGTTTTCATGATCTATCAATAAACTTTTCAGATCATTTATTTCACTTAACTGTGTTTCAGTATAATCAGTGGCAGAATATAAAGACCATGTAAAAGCAGTATGATGAATGCTGTCATCAAAAGAAAATAAATCTTTTAAATGGTTTAGCCGTACTAAGTAGTCGGCAAGAATTTGATCAAAAAACAAGAGATATCCTTTTAACTGCAAAGCCTGCACTTTTCTTGTTTCATCCGCATCTGCAGGCAGGCTGCCTTCTTCGCTTACTCCATAACATTTGGGCAACGTATATGCAAGCGGGTAAAAATCTTCAAGGTTCATATACTCACCTGCAGGAACGGGGAAATCATCCTCAGCACCGATAAGTTTATATTTTGCTTCGGTTGTTTTTAAATCTTTAAAAAGTTTAAGCATACGTTCAGGGCGTCTGTCTTCTTTTCTGCCCATATAATAAGTAATGGTTTCGCGTTCTTTACAAAACATTACCTGCGACATTGTTGGTTGTATGCGTGCTATTTTTCGTTTCTCTGTGAGGCCATCAATCCATTCGTTAAAATAATCTTTTATGGAGGCAATATTACCCACACCTGTAAATGGCAAATGCAAATAAGTAATAGCTTTTATGCCTGGTATGTCGGCAATCGCATTAATAATATCAGACAATCTTATATCGCGAAAGAGATCTGTTTTTTCCAATTCAGTATCGTCAATAAATCCATGTTTTAAAGGAGGGCCTTCAAATATTTCATCAACAAGATACGGTGTAAGTTCGCCGTTAACAAGATGCATTTTGGCAAGCATTTGTTGTATGGTATAAAAATGAACTGAAGGCGTAAAGTATTTATACAATGTAAAAAATATCTGAGACAGCACTACATCAGGATCAGCATATTCTTCCAGCACGGCAAATATGCCGGCGCCAACATCTTCATATTCTACTGCATCAACTGAAATAAAATCTTCGCAAAGATTGCGGTTAGCAGCAAGTTTTTCAACAACAACCTGTCGTATTGTTTCTCTTTCATTCTCCTCAATAATGCTTTCTTCATATTCCACCAACACTTTATATAAACCTTCGAACTCAACAATTTTAGAAGCTATTAATTGATTAAAGTCATCTGGTATTTGTTGCTTCTGCCAATTTATTTCATCAATCTGCGCCTGGATTGCTGCCTTGTCTTTATCACTTGTATTTGGCTTATTTAAATCAATTGTAAGCTCATTTAATTTATCTTTTTCAAAATCATTTTTATATTCAGCAGGTGTTATTGCATTTAATCCCAATTTTCCATAACAAACTTTTTCTGCGGCATCTGCACAAGCACAATCAGTATTTTTTTGGTGTGAAGGATAATTATAATCAATCCACACCGGCACCTCATAATCTTTGCTCATTTCAATCCATGCATTACGCACGCCTTTAATATCAATAATCATTTTACGATAATCATTAATAGTTAGCGGGGTATTGTGCAATATTTTTTTGGCAGTATAAAATATTTGTTTCCATGTATCTGCTGATGCATTTTCAGGAGCCAGCAAATCTTTTATTTCAAAACCTGTACGATAAGCAAGATCTGTTATAGCATAACAAACCGCATCTAAAATAGTAATGCCCGGATCAGAATTATTATAATTCGTCCAGATGTCACTTCCTAATTTTTCTATATTCTTAAACCCTTGCTTGCGCAATGCCGTAAAATCTTCAGCGGGAAGAAGTGGATTTGATTTTATTAATGAAATCGTTTCTGGCATAGTTTACAATTTATCAATCAATTAAGAACAAATTTTTATTTTGTTTTTTTGTGTTTTGCTGAAGGCTTAGGCGTCGCTTTTATTTTTTTTACATCACTTGTCGCTTTTGTTTTGGCAGGTACAGCTTCAACTGCTTTTTTCTTTGCCATTAATTTATCTGTTGTTTTTTTCGCTACCATTTTTTCCGGAAGTGATTTTAATGGCACTGCAGTTTTTATGCGGGCAGGCATTATACCAGTTCTCAATCTAAAAGTGTTCATGGCATTGCTAATGGTACTATCACAATCTGAAGGTTCAACCGGTGATATATATGGAACGATAATATGCTGCGGCACTGAAACAAGAATTGACCTCGGCGTACAAGGCTTTGCTACTATATCGCCTTCAAAGTCCGGATCACTTTTAAGAAACCATTCTATTTCAGTACAGTCGCAAATATGTGAAAAGAAGTTTGCAACATCGGTTTGTTCATTGCCTGTTGTCCTGTAAAAATCAATAGTTGAAATTGTTGTTGTTACTCCATCAATAACCTGTGTAATTGTTCTATCTGCATTTACTGTAAATGTCTGGCTTTGTATTTCAAATAATGAAAAGTAAGCAAGCACTGTGAACGTACCGGCCGGAATAGCTGTAATAACAGTTGGTACATCTTTTTCTGAGTTTACAGTTCTGTCAAGCTCTTTAATTTTTACAGGAATATCACCAATCAATTTTTTCACATCATCCTTATTACTATCATAAACATTTACATTAAGGTCTGTTACACCAACACCCATTGAAGGCGGGCAACAATCATTGCAGCAAACGCCCATAGTAAAATCTGTTATAAAATCTACATAGGTTCGTTCTTCTATAAAATTGATAATAGAAGATGCATATATTTTTTGATTGAATGATACTTCTGCATTTTCATCAAATGCCCATGGAGTAAGATAGTGAACGATCTCTTCGTTCAGCTTCTTCATGTAATAACCTTTATCGTTGCCCGCATAAAACTGCACTTTAAATGCAACAATAATTTGTTCGTACACCGGGTTTTTTGCATATACATGCACGAATGGAGAGGTGAGCGTTTTTAAATATTCCTGTATCGCTATTAATGTTCTGCGGCTTGTTTTAGGTTGCAACGGATTGGCTGCATTTCGATTTTTTAGATTGGCAATTGGAACCAGTAATACATGACCCGGCGCAATTTGCGGGCCGCAGCAGGTTTCTGTTTGAATGATGTCAACTACTTCAGCACCGCTTACTGGATCAGTAACAATTTTTGGATATAACTTATAATTTATTCTTTCCGGACTTGGTGGATGAATAATGGGAGAGCCCAAGGATAATTTGCCCATAAAAATGTCAGTAACTTCGTTAACGTAGTTTAATCCATTGCCTCCATAACCAACAAGCGTTATATTAATTGAAGGATTAGCATTTAAAAATTCACCTACTTTGTTTGCTGTAGCATTATTAAGAGCATTATTACCATCAAATATTATTCTCGCAGGAAAAACATCACCACCGCTGCCTGTTAATATATTTCTGCATAAACAATTCGGATCAGTATGCGTAATACATTTCACTTTATAAATTGATGGAAAGCGATCTAAAACAAGATGCTCATAATCCCATGCAGTGATGGCTCTTTGCTTATGACGCAACCGTTCACTTACCCGTGTATAAAATTCTTTACCTACTTCCTGGTGCTTGCCGTCAAATGATGCAAAAGGCTGTTGTACTTTACTTACCTGCGCAACCGGCACTGATAATTTACTGATGCTACCAGCAGACAATGCCACATCAAAATGTGATTGATCATTATTCTGATCCTGGAAAACTGCTTCCGCCGCCTGCGTAACAATATCTATCAATTGCGGTATGCGATTAGCATTATCTGTTACACTTGCACTTAGCCATAACAAACCATCTGTAATAACAGTATTGTGTGTGGAAGCATCTTCGGGTACATCAATTCTTATAATACCTGTAGTTTGAAAACCATACGTACCATCAGAAACAATACTTTCAGCTCTCATTGGTTTCCATTCATTATAACTTAAATAAGACCAGTTAATGGTTGGCGGATCATCATCTTCATCTTCAGCACTGCCTTCTGCAAATTGAAACAACATAGAAATGCTTTGCAGTGGCTGTAATTTTTCAAGACCAATATACAATGTGCCTTCCTGTATATCACCTGTATATTGATTAGTGATATTAGTAACACTGTCTTTTTCATCAGTAAGTAAGCGCACTGCAGTTGATGAGGTTGCAGCAGTTGCATCTGTTTTATCAGAATAATATTTTGCATAAGGGCTTATATAGTCAAATTGAGGAAGCAATGCATTTTTTGCATCAACCAACAGATATCCTTTTTCTGCATCTAAAGTTGTAAAATCTTTTGCAGGTACGGTAACGCCATTTTTATCAGTTATCTTCAAGTATGTTTCAACAATACCAAAAGGATAGATGTGAAAGAACTGGTCAGTTGCAGAATCAAGCGGCTGAAGAAGTGAATAATAACTAAGTGAAATTTCTTTAATCTTAAATATAAGTGCAACCCTTGCCATAAGTTGAAAAACATCAGTATTTGTTTTATTAGCAGTAACAGCAGCATCATTGGTAGTATTTGTAGAAAAACTATCATCTTGTATAATGGGAAGTTGATTTTCTATCCGGATAAACCTGCTGTTTGTGCTTTCATCCAGGTTTGCATAAGATAGCGGTATTCGGTCTACACTATATGGTTGAATACCATCATCATCCGTAAACAATATATTTTGAGTTAATGAGCCTTCCAAAAAATCGGTGCCTCTGGGCGTACAAAGTTTTTGCCATTGTTTTTTATTAAAAACACTTACTTTATAAATGCCAAATGAAAAAGCATCGTTGCTTTTAAGTGCTGCTGCATTTTGGGAAACATCATAGGAACCTATATCCAGCTTATCGAAACTATCCATTACATGAGTAATGTTTATTGTTAATTCACCTAGTGGTTTATTAAATATTTCATCACTGCCAATATAAAACGCACTGCCTTGCGTTGGAAAAGTGGTGAATGGATCAAAAGGTTTGCTTGGATCAATTTCTCCTAAAGCATTCTTAAGTTTCAATACCTTGAGGCCATCGAAATATGATGGGAGAGTTGGCATTGAGGTGCCAGTGGTGGTTGACATGACTACATTAATAACCGATCTTCCATTAACGGCAATTGCCTGGGGTTCAAAGCCAGTATTCACAAATGCAATAGTTGCGCTTTTTGATGTATCTATTGTAAAACTACCATCAGCATTAGTCGTGGAAGTACTTTTATTGCTCGATTCACGTATATTAACTCCGCCTAGTGGTTTACCATCGGTATCCTGTACTGAGCCTGTAACCGTAATCGGATCAGTAGAATATTGATTGATTGAACCAACTCTTACAGACATTGATATATCATTTATCGGATCAAAATCGCTGTAATTAATATCAATGCCAGGCCCGATCATTATTTGCAGTACAGGATAAGGTGTATTGTAAAAAAATCCCTGGTGCAATTTGTTGTTGAAAGGAATAATGGCAGGGGCAACAATGGGCAGGTAAATATATAGGGTATCATTATCTTTCAAATAGGCATTATCCAGGTCAGCTAAATCTGCGGGTAAATTAAAAATTTCGTTTGTATTTACGTCATTAATAAAACTCTTAAACTCATCGCTTTTATTATTTTTTAAAAGCCAGTTGTTGTCAATTTTTAGCCATTCTTTTTCAGCACTCAGCAAAATTTCAAAATCTGTTTGATTATTATTGAGTAATTTATTTAAATCATTTATTTGAAGTGAAATAAGCCTATTGCCACCCTGCAATACCAACTGTGGCGATGCAATGGCAAAACCAATTTGTGCCTGGTCTTTACGGTCTGTATCATCACCGGCAATAATTTGATCACAAATATTATTGGAAGCATTTAACGCAGCATTGCTTTGTCCAAAAGTTCGCCATTTAGTATTAGTCGGATCTGTAAATTTTTCACCCAGTCCATCCTGTGAATTGGCTACAGGACGTGCATATATATTTTGAATGAGTTGTTCAGTTAAAGGCTTTCCATCTGTTCCGGTTATTTGAACAGGTTGTTTTTGAATAAAAATATTTTTTATCTCTTTTACTTTAGCCTGGTTTACAACAAGGTCAGTTTCGGTTATATAAATTTGGTCTTTACCTGATGCATCTTTACCTGCTTTAAGCGCAGTGCCTGGCACCAAATCATATTCAGCAACATCTTTCGCCAACTCAAATACAATATGTACTTTATCAGGTATAGATGGTTTTGCTGTAAGATGTAATACATCGCGGTAATAATAATCAAGCATTCTTTGTGTAATGCCATTTACCTGGTCTTGCGCCAAACGGAAAAGCTGTAAAAAAGCTATGAACAAAGCCATGTGCGGCTGATGCGCCGGGTACTGCTCCAACGCAAACTGCATATAGCTTTCGGAATTAGTAATTAGCTGGCTTATAAAACCATAAAAGCTATTAAAAACGTCATCTACATATAATGCTGCATTTGATATTTTTTCTTCTGTATCTGTTCCCTGGTAAATAGAAATATCTGCATTGATAGTATCATCAAGCCCCCAAATATTTCTGTTTTTAATTGCAGAATAATCAAGGTTGAGCGGATGTTTTGAGTCAACATATTTAAACCCTTCTTCATAAGCAATTATTTTTTGTGCCTGCGCTTTAAGATTTGAATTAATGGCAAGCTGCAGATCAGCATACAAAGGATTTTCAGGAATAGCCAATGTATACCAGCCATCAATTTTTACAACCATTCCAAGTATAGGGTCAAACAAATCACCAAACAAACCGTGCGTTGGATGTGCATCAAGCTTTGCACGCAGTTCTTCATAATCTTTTTTTATTTGCCAAATATCTGTTTGAGAAATAGAAGCGGCAATCACAGCTATGTCACGTCTGAAAAATTCGCTCCAGCTTATTTTAGTTTTATCTTCATCACCGGGTATAACACTTTCAGGTATATCGTAAAACCGAACCTGGTTGGCATAGCGTTTTGTAAACACAAGCAGTTCTTCAATGCTCCTGTCGTCAATCAATGCATAAGAAGGATCAAGCGCTTTTAAATACCTGCTTAACTGGCCTGAACCATCCCTGCTTACTTCGCTACTGCAATTGCAACAATCTCCCATTATAAATTAATTTTAATCAGTTTAACAATGCAATGAACTTTCATAGCTCTTTGGTTTATGCTGTTTCAATATTAGTTGCCTCATTCATGTAGAAAGGAAACACATAATTGTATCTTGTATTGGTAGTAATAATGGTGTACTGAATATTTATTTCAAGTAATCCCTGGTCTTGATGCGGCGTAGTAACAAGCTCGCCTACAATTATGCGCGGCTCGTTTAAGGTAAGTGCATCCTTTACTATTTTTTCAATCATTGCAATAGTAGGCACATTCATAGGCTCAAACACATAAGGCTGCAGGTTGCAACCAAACGTAGGCAACATCACACGTTCGCCCGGCATAGTTGAAAGAATAATTTGAATGCTGTTGTGTACATCCGCTTCATCTGAAAGCATTTCCACTCCATACCATTCGCGCCGGAATGTTATAGGAAATTTCCAACCGGTTCCTAAAAATGATCTGTCAATTGTTTCTGTATCCATAATCTATAGTTTTTTATTAACCTCCAATAATTACTGTTGCACAGCCTGATATAATACTGCCGCCATGTGCTGTTAAATCTCCTTGTCTAGCAGCAAATTTTCCGTTAATCTTAACAGTGGAAGAACCGATAGCTATGCTGTTTGGCGGAGGCCCTGCACAAACACATGTATCATCTGCTGTAGCTGCCGGTGATCCTGCTATAAGAACCGTTCTGGGAGAAATTGGTATAATAGGATTGCCTGTTGGTGCTGTATGCGGAGTGCTTCCAGGCGGTGGATTTGTTAATGGACAAACATGCTTGTCTTTAATTGTTGCGGCAAATGGCATTGTTTAATTTTTATTTTTCAGGAATATTTTTAGTGACAAGTGAAACGGAAAACATGAAAAAGGTTTTACATTTCAACTCTTGCTTAATTAATCATTACCTGCATACCTTTTATAATTACATTACCAGTTCCTGCCTGTATCGTAATTCCTGACGCATCCATTTTAATGGTGTTTTGATTTTCATCTTTTATTTCCAAAGCATTCGAATCATTATTTAAGATGATTGATTTTTCTCCGCCGGCTGCAGTTGTTGCCAATAAAGTAACGCGTTGGTTAGTGTCATCAAAAATCAACTTCATTTTTTTATCTGTTACAAAGCCATATTGCAGCGTTTTGTCCTGCTCAGGCAGCGGCGATTTTTTTGAATCCTTACTGTGTAAATAACCCAGTATAATAGCTTCCCTCGGATCATCATTTAAAAATCCTAAAACCACTTCATCGCTTACCTGCGGGCGAAAGTATACGCCCCTGTCCTTGCCCGCATCAAGTGTCGCTACTCTTGCCCATATACCTTCACCGTTACCTTTACCTTCATCGTCAAAAGCAATTATTGGCACATGCACTTTTACCCGGTATTGGCCACCTTCATCAGTATCATCCACATCTAATACAACGCCTATCTGCAAACCATTTATTCCTGGTAATAATCCTGAAGCTGGTTTATTCATTACATCTTCCTGTTTGTAAAACCAATCATCTCTCCATCCAAACTGAATATCTGTTTCCCAGGAGCCTTCGTAATGATGTAGTACCCCGGTAACAAATACATTTCCGTTAAAGTGGTTGCCAACACCGGCAAGCGTAATAAGATTTCCAGGTTTTACTGAAGCATTGCCCTGGATGCGCACACGACCAATCACTTTTAAAAGTTCGTTACGTGTTGCGTAAGCATTACTCCAGTTTTGCAATTGTGTTTCTGTAAGATGACCTGAATGATTGAGTTTAAGTTCTGCGTTAAGCACCGCTCCTAAATCAACCGCTGAATTATTAGCTCCGGAATTTAACAACGAAGTGGGATTGCTTGCTGCACTGGCTGCACTGCTTAATAATGATGCGGCGCCTGATGATACCGGGCTGTTCTCAACAAAATCAGTAGAGCCGGGATCAGATTTTTCGACAACTTGTTGTGTATAATCCCAGGAATAACTTTTTATTTGTTTTACCTGTCTGCGTGCGTCCATTTCTGCTTCAAAATCCCAAATGTTATCACCGTAGGTTGCCGTTAAAACAGGTGAGCCAGTGGAAGAAGGTTTTTTTACGATGAGTTTGCCATCATCTGTTAAAACAAGCATACCGTTAGCTTCTGCTCTTGTTACAATAAAATCCCAGTCTGTTGCATCAAATTGAACAAGCTGCTTGTATGAAAAAGTAGTTGAATCAATTTCTTTGCTAAGACCATCAGCCAGTGTGGTTATTACATCGCTATCCGTTTTGTTGATGTAATAAATACTCTTTCTTGCCGCGGCTAATTTTATGGCTTTATCTTTTGCTTCAATCATCAGCAGTGATGAAGCTCGTTGCCTTATTTTAATTCCATGTTTTACAATAATGCCTTCAAACACTGTATCTGCCTGGGTCTTGTATCCCAACTGTACTTTAATGGTATTGCCTGGTTTAAATTTATCATCATTGCTTAATGGAAAATCTCTTTTTGATGCTGAGCCGTCTAGAAAAATTATTTTAGCATACGCTATTTTATTAAACGATTTATTAACTGTTATCTGTGATAATAGCACTTCCTTGCTCAATTCTGTTCCATTGATAAAAACTTTTTTTAAAATTATACCGGTGGCGGAGCTTGTTGAAGATGCGGTTGCAGCCATGTTTAATGCTTTATTTACTTATAGAATTTAATCATTAAATAATGGGCGGAAATACAAGCGTACTTCCTGCCTTTAATTTTCTAAAATTTTTCAACTTATTCACCTTTGCCACCTGTAAATAATAGGTCTGATCTCCGTAAATATTATAGGTTAATAATGGTAGAATGTCTCCTTCTTTTACCTGTACACGGTGAGTTAAATCAGGAGAGGAAAGCATGTTCAGTATATTTTGTAATGTACCTGGTGTTCTTTCTGTAAACGATGCGGTTACCTGTGCACGAAGAGGCAATCCATATTGATCAAACATAGTATAAGAAACGTCTGAACTATTAAGCACACATGCACAAATAAAAGTACCGTACTGAACTAAAAGGAATGCAGGCTGGTGTAAAAGTCCTTTTACTTCTGTAGTTGCTGCTCTGAATAAAGCAATTTGAGCTATAACAGGAATTTTAATACCATTTGAACCTACTCCTGTACCATCTATAGTAAATACAAGCGTAAATTTTCTTGGCTTAGTAGCCTGATAATGCATATCTGAACCACTACTTCCCGCAGGACAATCAGTATTCCAATCCAAATCCTCATGTATTGCAAAGTTTTCCGGATTAAACATGGCAATAAATGGAATGCCAATAGGGAAAGTATCATCATTAATAGGAATGATCTTTAAATTAAAAGCTGCTGCACTTGCGAAGTCCATTATCTTTCTTTTTTTTCATTAATAATTTCAAGTACTTTTTGCAATAGTTCTGCATCCTGACCACTGTTTGCACCAGGAGGGCATTTAGGTTCATTTGCAGTTCCGGTACTTGGCCTCGGATCAACTACTGCACGAATGATTACTTCATTTATTTGTACTGGCATTTCAGTTATTTTATTTGTTCGAAATACTGATAAGCAAGCTCCATAGTTTCAATAACGATTGCATTTTCACTTGACTTTAAATCAGACATTGACCATTTTAAAGGATATGCCTGTATAACATTCCACTTCGCTACGGGCTGGTCTGCCTCATCTAAAAGTGTGATCAATATATCCGCCGGTTTAAAATCAAATACAAATACTGTGTAGTAAGTATTCATGGCAGATTTAAACCAGTCCAGAAATTTCGTACCTGTTAACAGTCCTCTTTTTAAAACAAGATTTGGATACTTAGCACGTTTCGGAAGCTTATATTCAAACCGGTTTTCACCACCTGAACGCATTGGTTCTGTTTCCACTTCAAACGATAAGCCGCTCACTTCCTGGAAACGCTGTTCGGTATCGCCGTCTATTCCATTAACCTCAACCTTAAAATGAAAGCCGGTGGGCGGATAATACGCAGGCATAATAACGCTATTGTTTTACTAATTGAATTCCTTCATGCACCAGGTCAAGTGATTCGATTGCTACATCATTGCCCGAGGCCTTAAGCCCAGGGCCTTCACACTTAACAGGAAAGGCCTGTAATATCTTCCAGACAAAAACAGGTTGCTGTTCATCGTTTAGTAATGAAATGGTAAGGTCTCTGCGTTCAACATTCGGATTGCCGTTATTATTAAACCAATTATACAGATCGTAGTTACCGGCAACAATTCCTCTTTTCAATGTTACGTTACCGGCTTTATGTAAGCCCGGTCTTTTAAGTGGCAGTGTAGTGCCTGGCATAAGGCCGTCTCTATATTCAATAGCTTGTATTTCCTGTGAAAGGCCGCTGACTTCAGAAAAGCCAATATTGTCTGCGCCAAATGAAACACTGAAATAGAAAACCGGCAAAGGATAATTAGCCATAGTTTTAATTTTTATTTTTTAAAAAGATGATTATTGAATTAAGACGTTTGCATCATTTGTATAAATCTCAGGATAACAAATTCTGCTGGTCTTGCTACAGCCATTCCTATTTCAACAATAAGGCGGCCTTCTAATATATCAATAGACGTCATTGTTTTTCCAAGACCAATATTTACAAAGAATGCCTGCTCAGGTTTTGCACCTGCTAAAGCGCCATCCCGCCATTTTAAAGTGAGATAGTTTTCAATCATCGCCTGCAGCTTTACCCAGGTAGCCGCGGTATTAGGTTCAAATACTACCCAGTTGCTTGACTTCTTTATAGATTCTTCTACCACGCTGAAAAACCTGCGCACATTTACATACTTCCATTCGTCATCATTTCCATCAAGCGTTCTGGCACCCATAACAACCGTTCCATATCCGGCCACATTTATAATTGCGTTTACTGATTTCCCTGTATCTGTATTTACATTTAATAAATCCTGGTCGGAGCGCGAAACATTTACGGTAGGTTTTACAACACTTAATAAACCAACATTTGCAGGCGCTTTCCAAACACCCCGTGCATCATCAACACGTGCATATACGCCGGCAATAGCAGCAGAAGGCGGCAGCTTAATATGATAAGTACTATAAATAGCTTTTATGGCGCTATACATAGACGAAGCAGCAGCTTGTAAAACACTCATAGTTGAGCCTGTTCTATCTACGTCAGGAGCTACAGGAGCAGCTCCGTTTATTGTATAGGTAGTGAGTGTTAAATTCGGAAAGTCGAATTGATAATTATATGTTGTTTCAAGCCATGGATAATATACTGCTCCAAATTGTCTTATTAAAATATCTATAGGAACATTACCAATAGCGGTAGTAACATCTGTATTAATCGAAGTAGTGGTTTTAGGAACAGTTGATGTACGTGTATCAATTACGGCAAACCTGTCTTTCAATTCTGATGCCTGTACCAGCATTTTTTGATTTACTTCATCAAAGTCTGACTGCCCTAAAAAAATAGCATCCGGCACCAATAAAATAGTTGGTTCATCTTCCAGTGCTATTAAATCCAGCCCCGCTTCAATTGCTGCTTTATCTACGGCAGCAGCATATTTTCCAACAGAAACTATAAAGCATCTGCCCCCGCCATTTTCAAAATAATGCTTTACGGCATGATACAATATATGTTTTCGAAGATTAGTAAAATTAGGCGTGATGGTTACTTTATATCCCGTTGTGTTGGTACCGGTTTTTAATTCATCTACTGCAATGGTAATATTAGCAGAATCTTCCTGTTCTGCACCGCCAAATATTTGTATGTAATCTGCAAGCCCGTTAATAGGCGTTGGTAAGTTTAATACATCGTCTGTTACAGACATTGTAGCCTTCTCGGTATACCCTACAAAAGCTGGTACTGCAGACTCTACCTCAGCAATTGAAGGTGGCAAGGTTGGTATATCTTCTGTGTATACACCAGGCGAACGATAATTAGCCATTAGTTTTTATTTAAAGTGTAAGAAAAATATCAGAATAAATTTGAGGAAGTGATGTTGCATCAAGATTGCTTGTTGGCGCATATGGTAAGTGGTCTTTAACCACTGCTTCTCCTGCATCACCAATATATTTTGTAAGCTTAAAATTTAATACATCAGGTGTTACACCGGTGGTGAAATATTTTTCCCGGAGAAGCAATGGACTGTTTGATATAAAAACAAACTCGGTGTCCGTGGTAACAGTTCTGCTAAAAGTGATTGTTGTATCATTGGTTAGTATATTTAGTTTGTTAATAAAATCTGTTTTATCAGGTGCAGACAATACTGCCATTTCCAAATAAAGCGGGCTGTTGGTTTGAAGCTGAATGGTATAGCGCCATAATGTTTGGCGATTATTAAATATTATGTTGTAAAAAGGTTTGGCAGCAGCAAGCGACCTGTCTGGTTCAATAATTCGATAGTTTGAAGGAAGTGTGGAGGACAATGAAAGTTGTATAACACCAAATACGGGTTGTGTAGCATATTTCCCTAAATAATAGAAATCTTCTACCGGCAAATTGTTTATTAATAACTGGTATTTCCCAAACGGAAATGTAGAAAGATTAAAACTAAGATCACTTTGCCCCACTTGAGTAATTAATGAAGCAGGATTAATTGTTTGGCCGGTTAAAACATGTTTTACAACAGCGGTGTTTGGCAGAATTACAAATGCCGCATGAAAATGATAATTTTCATTTGATTTTTTAATCACATCATTAACACCATCCACGCCACTTGCATTTTTTGAAAGATGCAAATTGTTTCGCAAGGCTGCAGCATCGGTTACTTCATTTGAGAAATAATAAATATTATCGCTGACTGGTTGTGCAGACAGGTCATCAAAATTTATAACATCCGTATTTTTCAGCACCATTAAAAAGGTCAGCGCATCTTCTTTTTTTGCTGCAAACCTTAATAAATCATTTCCGCTTCCATTTGTACCTGCAACGTTTGCTAACACAATAAATCCGCCATTAACATCAGTATTTTTAAAAACCATACTCATCCTTTTCATAATATTTATGCAATCCTGTGTAGGAATAATTTGAATGTCTAATTCAGGTTGTACCAGGGTTTGCCTGTACACGTTATTTTGATAATATAATTGTATAACTGATACCCTTAATAGCTCTGCATATTTTACAAGAAGTCCATTCATATCTTTAATTAATTTTCCATAATACCTAATTGTGTTACAGCACTTGAAATATCGTTGCTCTTTGTATCAAATGCAGTAAGTAAAATCATTTTATACACTGCACTTGGCATATACTTGCCGCCAAACATTCCCCATAAATTATTTTGCTGTTCAAAAGAAAGATTGATTAACCTGAAACTAAGCCGTTCTATTAATTGCCATGGTTTTACAGCAGGCGCAGTAACGCTGGTATTTAAATTTGGATACCGCTGTTCATCAAAAACAACATTCGCCTGGAAGAAACCTATCACATCTGATAAATCGCGCAATGCTGTTTCGTAATCATTACTGTGTGCTATAAATAATAAATGCAGGTTTATTTCAATAGGTGCATTCAGCGTTAAAAATTTATTGTTATCGGTTGGAAATATATAAGGTCGTTTTCCTTCCCTTCTCTCTTCTTCAATACCTGCAAGCGTAATGGTAATATGCGTACTGCCATCAGTATTAACAACACCAGTAGGTGATACAATTGCTTTAAGATCTACTATGGTACCCGGCGAATAGTTTGCAGGATCATTTTCCCTGTTTGCAATATATGCGTCAAGCTCAGTTTTTATAAATTCGAGTGCTGTGCGTATCATTAAGCAATAATATTTTTAACCGGTAAATAATTTTTACAAGTAGTATAACTAACTGCCGGCAATTAAACTTTAAAGAAGTTGTTGCAGGCATTTTTCAAATTCTGCCTAAGTCTTTTTTAGAGGGGGATTTGCTCTTTTATCTTTAAATGTAAAATCAAAAGCTTACAGGTAAATACAGAATAACGCCAACGCCGGATTATTTACGTGAACATTCATTATAGCCACATGAACTAATTTAAAAAACTACTTGCCAATATTTTTAAAAATGGTTTGCGGTAAAGCGTGCTTAAGCTTTATAGAAAATGTAAAATCAAACTCAAATGTCTGGTCTTTACAATTTCCGCCGGAAAGCCTGTGAATATTTATGGCGCAAAAGCGGTTTATACGCACAAACTGGCCCGCAGGTAATTGCAACAAAAAATCTTTAAGTGTATTGGTACGAATGGCTTTTTTAAGTTTATTGTTACAGGCCAAATGCACATTCACTAAATGGTCGCAACTTTCTATCATAATTATATCGTTGGGCCTGGCATAAATGTGTTCACCCTTTTTTAAATAAAAACGAAAAAGATTTTTTGAATCAAGATGGTTAAGCAACAATTGCTCTTCATTTTTTACTGATTCATTTTGCTTTTTAAAAAGAAAAATTTCTTCTTCTCTGTTATTTTCAAACTTTTTATTTTTTAAAACCTGTAAATTATCGAAGGCATCAACCTTGTAAACTGAAGAATCAGGTTCTTTGTTATTTTTTATTTCTTGATACTGCTTCATAAAAAAGAAAAAAAATTAATAACTAAAAAAGCAAACAACAGAAATAATATTTCATCAGTACATACAGAACGTTGCAATCCTGCGATTGATTTTTGCAAATAAAAATTACCTTTTAATAGGCTATTGGTTAGCGGTTACGCCCGAATTAGTTTTCAATAAGACGAAAATTCTGAAGAGGTTATGCTGTAACAAACTTAAAAAACAATTTGATATTTCCAACACTTAATTAAAAAAAAATTAAAGAATTCAATACATAACTTTATGCGTAATAAATCTGTAAAAAATCATACAATGAAACTTGCATTTGTTTTATCAGCAACCTTATTTTTAATAGCTAAACTTTACTCCCAGCATTCCATCAGTTGCTATACATCAGTCGGTTTTTCACAGGTTGAAGTAACAGATCATTTCTGGAAACCCAAGATTGATCTTGTTGCAACAAAATCTTTACAGGCTTGCATTTATCAAACTGAAATTGCTACACCGCGTATTCAGAATTTCATCAATACAGCAAAACATTCAGGAAAGTTTGTTGGAATTTATTATGATGACAGTGATGTGTATAAAGCGCTGGAAGCAATGAGTTATTCTTTAAAAAATCATCCTGATACTGCAATTGAAAATACCGCCGACAGGTGGATAAATTATATTGCTGCTGCACAAATGTCCGACGGTTACCTGGATACTTATTTTCAGCTTGGCGATATTTCCAAACGCTGGACAGAATTGGAAAAGCACGAAGATTACAATGCCGGCCATTTAATGGAAGCTGCCGTTGCATATTACGATGCTACAGGAAAAAGAAAATTATTAGATGTTGCAATCCGCCTGGCCAATCATATTGATACAACCATGCGCATTAATAACAGGCAATGGTTTAGCGGACATGAAGAAATTGAAATTGGATTAATGAAACTGTACCACGTAACCGGCAATGACAACTATGAAAAATTAGCGAACTGGTATCTCAATCAACGCGGCAAACACATTTATGCGTACCGTCCGGAAGAGTGGGTTAAGCCTGAATATTGGCAGGATGTATTACCTGTAAAAGATCAAACGCAAATTACCGGCCATGCAGTGCGTGCCATGTATTTATACAGCGGCACTGCAGATGTTGCTGCCGCCACCAACGATAGTGGTTATATACATGCAATGAAAACGGTTTGGCAGGATGTTATCTATCGTAATATGTATTTAACAGGCGGCATCGGGCCAAGCGGAGACAATGAAGGTTTTACTAAAGATTATGATCTTCCGAATGAACAGGCTTATTGCGAAACCTGTGCATCAGTAGGCATGGTTTTATGGAATGAAAGAATGAATGAGCTTACCGGCGATGCAAAATATATTGATGTGCTTGAACGTAGTTTATACAATGGTGCATTAGATGGACTGAGTTTAAGCGGCGATCGTTTTTTTTATGATAACCCGCTTGCATCAAATGGCCAGCATGAAAGAAGCAAATGGTTTGGTACAGCTTGTTGTCCTGCTAATATTTCAAGGCTTGTTGCCGGCATCGGTAATTATATTTATGGCGTGAATGATAAAAGCCTTTGGGTGAATCTTTTTATCGGCAGCAATACATCAATCAAAATAAATAATACCAGTGTTGATGTGAGTATGCAAACTAATTACCCTTGGGATGGAAAAGTAAGCATTACTGTTTCGCCTGCTGAGTCAAAAAATTTTGATGTGTATATACGTATACCAGGCTGGACGCAGAATGATATTGTTGACGGTAATTTATATTTTGTGAATAATGGCGTAAAACAATCACCCCAATTTTTTGTAAATGGAAAACCTGCGGATTTTAAACAGCAAAATGGCTATGCGGTTATCTCAAACAAATGGAAAAAAGGCGATGTAATAAGTTTTGAATATGCA
Source organism: Bacteroidota bacterium (assembly GCA_013285855.1). Taxonomy (GTDB): domain Bacteria; phylum Bacteroidota; class Bacteroidia; order Chitinophagales; family Chitinophagaceae; genus Parafilimonas. Next base: position 12,753 of record JABDGW010000010.1, on the reverse strand, counting down.
ATGCCGGTGCTTGCAATAAGTTCTAAAAAAGAAGTATTGTATGATAACGACCGCATTGCTTTGCAGCGCGGGCCAATAGTATATTGTGTTGAAGGTGCAGATAATAATAATGAAGCATGGAATTTTATAGTGAATCCAAATGCAGTTATACAAACAATAGATTATAAAATATTGAATGAACCTGTTATTGCGCTTCAAATAAAAGCAACAATCATTCAGCCATCTGCAGATGGCAGCGCATTGCAATCAACAGAAAAAACAATTACTGCTATTCCTTATTATACATGGTGTAATCGCGGTAAAAATGAAATGCAGGTTTGGCTGCCAACAAAAATGAAAGAAATAAAGTTGAATTATTAGCAGTGAATTCAATAAACATTCTTTGCTTCTTTGCGCTACTTTATTACTTTGCGTGAAACTCCCCTTCAATGCTTACAGTAAGATTTCATCGCACCACTTTATTTATATTTTTCTTTTTTATTTCTTTGTTTAATGTTTCAGCGCAGGTTACTAAAATGCCCGCCTATCCTTTAATCACCCATGATCCGTATTTCAGCATCTGGAGTTTTACTGATAAATTAAATGAATCCAATACAAAACACTGGACAGGCAAAGAACAATCACTGTTAGGTTTAATAAGAGTAGATGGCAAAGTGTATAATTTTATGGGCGTGCCCGCTTATCCTTTACAATGGCTTGCGCCGACAAGCGAGCTGCAGGCACATGCTTCAAAATATACCACAATTACACCTGCAGCCAACTGGATGAACGAAGATTTTAATGATGCTGCATGGGCATCTGCAACATTACCTTTTGGTACTAAAGAATCAAACCCTTCTACTGAATGGAACACAAAAGAAATTTGGGTACGCAGAACTTTTGATGTGTTCGATACCACCATACGGCAATTGCTTTTATACCTGCGCAACGATGATGATGCCGAAGTATACATTAACGGAGAAAAAGTGTATGAATGCACCTGCTATACCGGCAATTACCAGGAGCATGAATTGCCTGCGACTATTATACAAAAATTACAACGCGGCAAAAATGTGCTTGCCATGCATTGCACAAACACAGGAGGCAATGCCTGGCTTGATGCAGGCATTGCCACAAGGCAATCAATAAAAAATATTGAACCCGCAATTCAAAACGCTTTGTATGTAACTGCTACGCAAACAAAATATTTATTCAGTTGCGGCAGTGTAAATCTTGAAGTCGATTTTTTATCGCCGCTTATTGCAGCTGACCTCGACCTGCTTTCGCGTCCTGTTTCTTACATAACTTTTACAGTTACAGCAAAAGACAGCGGCATACACCAGGTAAATGTTTTGCTCAGTGAAAATGCGGGTGTTGCAGGCAATACCGGTAATGAATTAATGAATGCAACATCTTATCAAACAAAAACACTGAATATTTTAAAATGCGGTACAGAGTCTCAGCCTGTTTTGCAAAAGAAAGGTGATGATCTCCGCATTGATTGGGGCTATACATATATGACTGCACCGCAGCAAAAACAATATGATGTTAAGTTAACTTCTGTACAAAATATTATAAAAGATTATTTAACCAATGGATTACTCACATCTCCGTACATCAGCCAAACTGCACATGATGTAAATCTTTTACTGGCTGCAAATATTTCTTTATTTACAGGAAGCGATAATACGAACCATGCAACATTAATGCTGGGTTATGACGATGTTTATTCCATAGAATATTTCAATGAAAAATTACAAGCCTGGTGGAAAAAGAATTTTCAAAGTATGAATGAACTACTGGAGACATCTTTTCAGCAATACCAGGATATACATACAACATGTGATGCTTTTGATAAGCAGTTATACGATGATGCAAATGCTGCTGGTGGCGAAACCTATGCGAAACTTTGTGTGATGGCTTACCGGCAATCACTGGCCGCGCATAAATTAGTTCGCGGTGCACATGATGAAATTTTGTTTCCTCAAAAAGAAAATTTCAGCAATGGTTCTATATGGACGGTTGATGTTACCTATCCTTCATCTCCTTTATCGCTTGTATATAATCCTGATCTTTTAAAAGGAATGCTTAACGGAATTTTTGATTACAGTGAAAGTAGTAAATGGACAAAAGCCTTTCCTGCGCACGATCTTGGCACGTATCCTCTTGCCAACGGCCAAACTTATCCTGAAGATATGCCTGTGGAAGAAGCAGGCAATATGATTATTTCAACGGCAGCCATTGCAAAGGCAGAAGGCAACGCGAATTATGCAAACCAGCATTGGAAAACATTAACGCAATGGGTTGAATTTTTGGTGAAGGATGGATTAGATCCTGCAAACCAATTATGCACAGATGATTTTGCCGGGCATTTTGCACGCAATGCAAATCTTTCAGTTAAAGCAATCGTTGGTATAGATGCATACAGTATGATGGCAAATATGATTGGTGATAAATCAACAGCAAAATATTACGATTCCATTGCACACAATTATGCACAGCAATGGCAGCAGTTGGCTGCTGATTCTGATCATTATGATTTAGCTTTTGATGCAAAAAATACATGGAGCCAGAAGTATAATTTAGTTTGGGATAAATTACTCGGGTTAAAATTATTTCCGCAAGCGGTATATGATAAAGAAATTAATTATTATCTCACTCATCAAAACAAATTTGGATTGCCTTTAGACAACCGGAAAACTTATACCAAAAGCGACTGGATTTTATGGACATCAACATTGGCATCAACACAAAATATTTTTGAATCGCTGATAGATCCTGTGTATGTGTATGCAACCCAAACACCAACACGCGTGCCTTTAAGCGACTGGCATGAAACAACAGATGGTTCGCAGGTCGGTTTCCAAGCCCGTAGTGTTGTAGGTGGGTATTTTATAAAAATGCTGGAATGGAAATGGAAAGAGAAAAAATGATAATAGAAAATATCCACATGGCTGAACTTCGTCAGATTCTCATCATCTATAGAATAAATATTGAGCTATGAAAATTATTATTGAAGATACTTATGAAGCAATGTCTAAACATGCTGCAAATGATGTAACCAATATCATGAAGCCGTTAAAACAACCTTTACTATGCGTGGCTTCAGGCGATTCTCCAAAAGGTTTATATAAAGAATTAGCAAGACAACAAAACGAATCTTTATCAGATACATCCCAATGGTTTTTTTTAGGATTAGATGAATGGATTGGTCTTGGTAAAAATGATGAAGGAAGTTGTCGCTATATGTTGAATGAAGATGTGTTCAAACCATTACATGTAACAGAAGAAAAAATTTGTTGCTTTGATGGCAAAGCAGAAGACACAGGTAAAGAGTGCGAACGCATTGAAACATTTATACACCAACACGGCGGCATTGATATAGCGATTCTTGGTATTGGTATGAATGGTCATGTTGGATTGAATGAGCCAGGCACTTCACCGGCATTACGTTCACATGTTTCTGTTGTTGATGAAGTAACAAAAAAAGTAGGGCAGAAATATTTTTCACGGCCACAAAACTTAACTAAAGGAATTACACTTGGCATTGCAACGTTAATGGAAGCAAAACATTTATTCTTATTGGTAAGCGGTGAAAAGAAAGCCGCTATTCTTCAACAGGCGCTTGAAGGAGAAAAGACTGAAAAAATTCCGATTTCTTTAATAAGAGAACATCCGGATTTTATAGTGTACGCGGATAAAGATGCTGCAAAGCTTTTAAAAAATTAATTGATTATTCAAACCCTGCATCGTTACCAGCCTTGCTATTCTTCGCATCAACATTCCAACCGCTGACTAATATAAAGGGCGAAGTATTTTCTGCATCTGTATTTAGATAACTGCATTCAATAACCCTGCTTTCGCCTGGAGCAAGAGATATATAATTGTCAGAAAAAATAACGGGCAAAATATCATCACTATCCTTCTTTTTTAATGTGCGGATATGAACAAAAAACGCAACTGCTTTACCTGTGTTTGTAACAGTAATTGTGTGTGAAGTTTCTGTTTGTTTTTTATTTGTTGATGAGGAAACACTAAGCGTTGTAGCAGGCATGCTTTGCAAAGCGGAATAATCAGCAAAAAAAGATTGCGGTGTATAAAACCATTCTGATTTTTTCCAGTTGAGTTTATCATCTTTCTTAGATAACCAATACCAGTTGATACTTTTTGTTTGCTGTTCTGCATTTTTTAGTTCAAGTCTTAAAAAATAAACATCAGACAAACCGTTTATCTGCGGAATAACAAAACATGTTTGAATGCTGTCTTCATTCACACTTGTTGTAATTGTGTTTGAATATTTGTTGCTTCCATCTAAATTATATACATCAGCTTTTACAGTTAAGGTTGAAAATTTTTGTAGTAAGGAATTTATAATGTCAACTTCATTAGATTTATAAGAATACATTACATGCAGTGGTTCCATTGATTTTTTCATTCCGAAATAAGTGCCTGCAGGATAGAGATAATAATCATAAGTATGCCATATCAAACTTGGCCACGGATTGGCTAACATCCATTGAACAACACCGGTTGCTGTATTATACTTGTGCAAGCCATAAGCTTCCATCATGGCACGATGTGCTTCATAATTCTGCAACTGCGCTTTGGCAAGGTATTGATGTATGTCTGAAGATCCTCCATATCGTGCATTTAGTGCATTGTCAAAAATTTTTGTATTGCCAAACTCCATTGTACCGGCGTGGTATAGCCAATCTGTATTAGTATTTGTAATGGAATCTTCAGGAATAAACTTCATCAAACTTTCATATGGAGGAATGGAAGGACCGGGCGAAATTTCTGTAGCAAAACTCCATGCTCCGCCATATTCAGTTGAATCGGTTTCCCAATAAATAGGCGGCACCCAATCATAAGGTCCATTCATTTTTACACCGCTAAAACCGGAAACTTTTGATTTGCTTGCATCAGCCGTTGATAGAAGCGGGTTTTGCCAATGCAGTTCATCTTCTATACTTAAATAATTTTTTTCAACACTTGTATCACGCGGCGGCATATCGCTGCCATTCAGCCAAACCATAACACATGCTTTATTGCGTAACCAAAGTATCATGCTGCTATCTGAAGACATGGCAAGGGCACGTTCTGTTTTATTCCAGTTTTCAGGATATTGCCACGCACCGCAACACATCCACCCGGTCATAACAAGCAAGCCATATTTATCGCACAGGTCATAAAAATTATCATCTTCAAACTTGCCTTCACTCCGTACAATATTCATGTTCATATCACGCACCAGTTTTAATTCCTGTTCCTGTCTTTGCGCTGAATGCCGCTGAAAAATATCCGGTGACCATGCAGCACCACGCAGCATGATTTGTTTTCCATTTATAATAAATTCTCTTGATGCATTATTAATAAACTTTGATGTTATTTCGCGAATACCAAAATTTTCTGCAACTGAATTACTTATTGAATCATCTACAACGCAAGACAACTCGATTTGGTTTAAATTCTGTTCACCATATTGCCACGGCCACCAGATTTTCGGATTCTCTATATCAAGCTGTTTATAATCACTTGCATTAAAACTGATTTGTTTTTTTTCATTTGGCAAGAGATGAATTTTTTGTTCAAAGCTGATATCAGTATTTATTTTTCCTTTGATAATTACATCCTGTTCACTGTTTGTATAATTGGTAACGATTGCATACACATTTAAATGCGCAATGTTTAATGAGGGCAAATCAAAATGTGTTGTGACCAGTGGATATTCAACGCCAACCTTATTGTATGTTTTTATTTCAACATTGTTTACAATGCCGCCGTTATAATCCGGAGGATAATGAATCCAGTCTGCGTAATCAATTGCAAGATCACCATCCTGTTTGTTGGGATTGAATGGACGCAGAATTTCAATTGCTAAAATATTGGTTTCATTATAATGAAAGGCTTTGGTAATATCAAGATCAATAATTCTAAACGGACCTTTTATCTGCATTGAATCAGCGATCAGCATTCCGTTCAGCCAAACGTTTGCTTTATAATTTATACCATGCAGTTTAAGCACAACATTTTTATTTTTTTCTGAAGCCGGCAAACTGAATTCTTTCCTGAACCACCATGTATGGCTTAATCTTTTATCAGCAAGTTTTTCAAAATTAGTTGCATAAAAAGGATCGAAATTATATTCGTGATTGGCAAGTAATCCTGCAATAATGGTTGAAGGAACTGTAATTGAATACCAGTTTTTCACTGAAAAATCAGCCGTTGAAATTTGATCGCCTTTTGAAACATCAGTAAGTGATGATTGCATGCGCCAGTCATCATGTAAGATCATGCTGAAATTTTCTGTTTTGCTTTGGCTGAAAGAATTTTGAAACAGATTCAGCAGCAGAAAAACCAATAAAAATTTTCTCATATAGCCTGATTAATATTATTTCCCTGCATCATAATATAATGCTGCAGCACCAAGTATGCCGCTGTTATGTAATGACGATGTTTCAATTATTAAACGTTCTGCAGATTTTGTGAACACACATGTTTTAATACGTTTCCACATGGCTTCCTGAAAATATTCGTAAGCATGTCTAACAGAACCACCAAGAATGATCAATTGCGGATCATACGTGTACATAATCATCTTAATGCAATTACCTAAATGTTCACCTAACTCATCATATAATTTCAAAGCCTGAGCATCTTGTTGTTTTGCCTGTTCAAAAACAAATTCACCTTCTAATCCATATACATTTTTAAAAAAAGAACCGCTGCAATAATACTCATATATCTTATCGAGATAATCTACAGTTCCAAATTCACCGGCACCGCAATTATGCCCGGGATATAATTTTTTATTGATGATGATACCGGCACCCACTCCGGTCCCAACCGTTAATCCAACCATTGAATTATAACCTTTGCCTTTGCCAAAATGATATTCACCCAAAGCAAAACAATTAGCATCATTGTTTACAAAAACAGGAACATTATAGCGCTGTTCCATATATTTTTTTAAATGCACTTCTTTCCATGAAGGAATGTATATCACATCATACACAATGCCTTCTTCAATATCAACAACACCCGGCACACCGATGCCAATGGCTTTTACATTATCATCAATCAAAGTATCTGTTAAAGCAAATACATCATCCAAAACCTCGCTCACTGTGCCATTACTTTTAATGCGTTGAGATTGTATTTCTGAAATATTATTTTCACTTACACAGGCGCCACGAAGATTGGTTGCACCTAAATCAATACCAATAATTTTTTTTGCAGCCATCATTATAAAGTTTCCTTTTTATCAAAAATAGTTTTGTTGGTGATGATAGGTTTTGCCCAGAAACCAATACTTAAAATAAAACCCATTGTGATATATAAAAACAACATACCACTGCGCAAGCCTAATTTATCGCCAACCCAGCCAATGATTAAAGGAACGATTGCACCGCCGATTATACCTGTTACCAATATGCCTGAAAACGAACCATGATGTTCTCTAACAGAATTTAATGCAAGTGAGAAAATTACCGGGTACATCACAGATGCAAAAAAGCCAATCCACGGAAAAGCAATAAGAGAAATTTTTGCTGAACCAAACAGTGCAGCAGTTAAAAATGCAAGTGCAATAATAGTAAAGTAGATAAGCACCTTGCGGCTGTCCATCACTTTTAATAAAAATAAACCAAGTACTCCACCGGCTGTCATTAATCCCCAGAAATACGCCACTTCCTTTGCGCCGGTTGTTTGCGGATCATAACCATGATATGTTGATAAAAATTGCGACATCCAGTTAGCTGTACCCTGTTCTGTTCCTACATAACAAATGATTCCAATAAAAAACAAAACAACTGTAGGATTTTTGAACAACATAATATGTGTTTTCAATGCACCTGCTTTTTCTTCATTGCTTAATTCAACTTTTGGGAATTTTGAAAATGCAATCACCAAAACCATTAATAAACAAATAACTGCAAATAGCCAGTATAAAGAGATCCATGGAAGATTACCGGGAACGATTGAATGAAATGCTGAAACTGCATTGTTATTATTTTTTAAATTCAATACTAAATAAGAATATACTAACGGGCTTAAAAAAGATGCAAGCCCGAATATCAGTTGTGCAAGCACAGAGTTAAATGCATAATGTTCTTCGCCACCGGCAGTTCGCAATAAAGGATTAATAATAACCTGAAGCATAGCGAAACCACACCCGATTATAAAAAGGGATAAAATAGCAGTAAGATAATTAGGAAACAACGCTAATAATAAAGAGCCAATGAAAGCAATAATAAATGCTGCGATCATCATTTTTTTTTCATTATATTTTTCTATCAGTATTCCTGATGGAATTGACATTACTCCGTAAGCAATAAAAAATGCAAACGGCAGCAATGCAACTAATGTAAGGCTGAGATTAAAATCTTTAATGATGTCCGGAATAAGCGGACCAATCGCGTTTGTAATTAAAGAAATTACAAAGAATACGAGCATGATGAGTGCTACAATGTAATAGTTGCGTTTCATATGAATAGTAAGCAGTAAATTGAATGCACAAGTTAACAGGCCTTGGTGAATTTATTTTAATTATCAGGAACCAATATAATTTTTTTTTAAATAATATATTCGCATGTCAATATACCTGATTAAAGCTTGGCCAAGCTCTTTTTTAAGGCAGAAGAATATCTGAAAAGTATTATAGTAAATTTTCTATAATTTCTCTATCATGATATTTCTATACCAAACATCAAACCCATGATCCTGCAAAGCAATATGTCCGCTTTTAAATGTGCCCCAGTCTTTCATGTGTTTGTATTTGCTGTGAGCGATCATCTTTTTCCAGTTGTCGTTCCATAAAGTTGTTTCAACTATTTTAGTTCCGTTCAAATAAAATTCAAGCACACTATTATTGCAAATTATTTCCGCATAATTCCATTCTCCAAAAGGTTTTGTAACGTTCTTAGCTGGTGCAATTAGATCATACAAACTTCCTGCACGATACTTTGGTGTTCTGCCGTCTTCATGATTTACATCATCAACAACCTGCATCTCTAAACCAATTGCTCCATCATATTTTCCGGTGTCTTCCTGTACAAAAAATTTTACACCGCTGTTGCCACCTTTAGAAATTTTCCATTCATATTTTAAATCAAAATTTGAATACACATCATCTGTTATTAAATCGCCTCCATTAATTGTATTACCATCTTCATCAAGTTTTGAAGCATCAAGATGTAATTCGCCGTTATCTATTTTCCATGCTGAAGTCACAAAAGATTTACCGTAAGTATGCCAGCCGGAAAAAGTTTTACCGTTGAATAAAGATATCCAGCCAGTATCTGGTTGCGGTTGTTTACTGGTATTTGAAATTGAAAATTTAGAGTCTGTTATTTTATTTGAAACAATGAATGTGATGATAGGAATAATTAATAAAAGAGCGTATTTCATTATTGCGATTTAAATTTTTAAGCAATCAATCTGCTTTAAAATTATAATTTGTGTTTAATTGCCATTAATTTTTTTAAACTGCTGTAGTTCTAAGTTTGCTTGATTGCCCATTTGAAGTTGTACACTATATGCCCGATTCAACACGCGTAAATATTAATTCCAAAGGCATTGATAAAAATACATATGATGCAATTGTGATTGGCAGTGGTATAAGTGGCGGCTGGGCTGCAAAAGAATTATGTGAACATGGTTTAAAAACGTTGGTGCTTGAACGTGGCAGAGATGTAAAGCATATTAAAGATTATCCAACAGCAACTTTAGCGCCTTGGGAATTTGAACACCGCGGTGAACCAACAAGAAAAATGCTGAAACAAAATCCTGTTATCAGCCAGGCGCCGGATTACGGTGAAGCCAATGCGCATTTCTTTATAAAAGATGCAGATCATCCTTATATACAGGAAAAACCTTTTACTTGGATTCGCGGTTATCAGGTTGGCGGCAAATCTTTAACATGGGGAAGAGCTTGTCAACGCTGGAGCAATTTTGAATTTGCCGCACCTTTAAAATATGGTTATGGTTTGGATTGGCCGATTCGTTACGATGATATTTCGCCTTGGTATTCTCATGTTGAAAAATTTATTGGTGTTTGTGGAACAAAAGAAGGAATTGAATCAATGCCTGACGGTGAATTTTTACCGCCATTTGATTTGACTTGCATAGAGCAACATTTAAAAGACAGCATCGCAAAAAATTATAAAGACCGTTATCTTGTTCATGCAAGGTTTGCGCATATTACGCAACCACAACAAATACAAATTGATCAAGGCAGAATAAAATGCATGGCAAGAAATATGTGCATGCGTGGTTGTCCGTTTGGTGGTTATTTCAGTTCAAATTCTTCAACACTTCCATGGGCGGAAAAAACAGGTAACTTAACTATTCGGCCGTTCTCTGTTGTGCATTCAATTATTTATGATGAACAAAAAAACAAAGCAACCGGTGTTCGCATCATTGATACAAATACAAAACACGTAACTGAATATTTTGCACGCATCATTTTTGTAAATGCAAGTGCATTAAACAGCAATTTGATCTTGTTGAATTCAACATCGAATCGTTTTCCAAACGGTTTGGGAAATGATAGTGGTGTACTTGGAAAATTTGTTGGCTTTCAGAATTATCGTGGTTGGGTGAATTGCAGTACAGATGATTTTGCTGATAAATATTATTATGGACGAAATCCTACAGATTCTATTATTCCAAATTATCGCAACCTGCATAAACAAGATACAAATTATGTTGGCGGCTTTTCGACATTTTTAGGCGCTACACGTGACCGCATTGATGGTGATAATCTGTCTGAACAAATCGGCGACAATTATAAAGACGCATTAACTGAACCTGGGCCGTGGCAGATGTATGCATACCTGCAAGGTGAAACAATTTTGAAAGAAAAAAATCATGTGCGATTAAGCAGTGATAAAAAAGATCAGTGGGGAATTCCGCAATTAATTACTGCTGTTGATTACGATGATAATGATGAAAAATTATTGCAGGATTTTTTTGAACAGACATCGGAAATGTTTGACAAAGCGGGCTTTGATGATATTGAAACGGAAGATACAGGACAGGCGCCGGGTTTAGATATTCATGAAATGGGCGGATGTAGAATGGGCAACGATCCAAAAAATTCTATGCTGAATAAATGGAATCAATTGCATGCGTGTAAAAATGTTTTTGTAACGGATGGTGCTTGCATGACAAGTACGGGAAATCAAACACCATCTATTTTATATATGGCATTAACTGCACGTGCTGCAAATTATGCGATTGATGAAATGAAAAAAGGAAATTTATAATGACATTTTCATTTCGACATATTACACTACTTATAGGAATAGGATTAATTATTTTTAGTTTCTTATTCTTTGGCAGAGAAACCGGAACTTATGATGTTTTGGGACTTATCGGATTTGTTATAGCAGCTATTTCCTTCCTGATAATTCTTATAAAGAGTGATACTTTAAAGAGTAAAATTGCATGGACACTTATTGTAGTCCTTGCTATAATTATTGAACAACTGGCAGAACCATTGCTAATCAAAAGCTCATACTATATTTTTATTTCAAGAAACCAAACTAAACTTAAAGGGCTTAATAAAATAATGTCTACAAAAAAAAATGGTGTTCATTTAATGCCAACGTTAGACACATTTGCAACTAAAGATTTTACATTAAATGAGATTAATGAAATTCACTCCCTTATTACAGGCACAAACATCTCATTAATTGAAAAAGATAGTGATAAAATATTTTATAGAACATTTGGTATGCTGGATGTTTCAAATGGAGTTTTTTATTTCTATGGAAAAAATAAACCAGATGATAGATTTAAACATATCTCTGGAAATTGGTTTTATTAATAAACAAATTAGAATAACAAATCAATATTTATGTTTCGAAGTGCTTGCTTAAAAATCGGTTTGTCTTTTTTAATGATGGTTAGTATTCATCATTCTTTTGCGCAAAAAGTAATTACAGGAAAAGTGACAGATGTAAACGGAAATGCAATTCAAAATGCGAGTGTTTTAATTAAAGGTGCTAAAACCGGAACAGCAACAGATGCCAATGGTTTATTTAGTATCAACTCGCCATCGTCTGCTAATACAATCGTGATAAGTTATGTTGGCTTTGCAACGCAGGAAATAAATGTTGCAGATAAAACCAATATTGCAGTTGTTTTAAATCAACAGGCAAATAATTTAAATAATGTTGTTGTGGTTGGTTATGGAACCGCGAAGAAAAAAGATCTTACCGGCGCGATAACTAATATCTCAGAAAAAGATTTTAATAAAGGCAATCTCGCAAATCCAATTCAACAAATACAAGGTAAAGTTGCAGGACTTGTAGTTGAGCAACCGGGCGGCGATCCAAACCAGGATCCTGTAATTCTTTTAAGAGGACAAAGCTCACTCAGCGGCGGCATTGCGCCTTTGATTGTTTTGGATGGTGCTCCGTTGGATAATCCTTCGCAACTTTCAAATATTCCTGCAGGTGATATTGCTTCTTACAATGTTTTGAAAGATGCTTCGGCATCTGCGATTTATGGTTCAAGAGGTGCTAACGGTGTTATCATTATCAACACAAAAAAAGGAATAGCAGGAAAAACAACTGTTGAATACAATGGTTCGGTTGCGCTTGATGTACAGGCTAAGAAGTTTGATTTATTGAATGCAGCACAATGGAAACAAGCAACAGGCGATCCTTCAAGTATTGATAAAGGAGGCAACACAGATTGGCAGGATGCAATTGTTCATCCGGCTTTTTCGCAAACACATAATGTTGCTGTTTCAGGTGGCACACAAAC
>JABDGW010000009.1 GCA_013285855.1 Bacteroidota bacterium | reverse complement strand
AGCGCACGCAAAAAATCTTCATCAATAAACATAGCTTCATCATCACCGCGTTCCATTAAACGGGATTGTTCTTCAAAGCGTTCACGCTGGTCAACAGGATCGTTCAATTCACTATAAGCATTGGCAAGTTCTTTACCGTTAATCATCAATTCAAATCTTTCTACAAGACCTTTTTTGTTCCTGTGTTTTTTTGTAAGCGGACTCATTTCTACAGGATAATCAATAATAAATGTTGGCTGAATAAAATTATGTTCTGCTTTTCCGCTGAAAATGGTATCAATCAGTTTGCCTTTTCCCATCTTTGTATCAGCCTCAATATGCAACTGCCTGCATACTTCCAGTAGTTTTTCTTCATCCATTTCACTTACATCAAATTCAGTGTATTCTTTTATTGCATCGTAAATAGTAACGCGTTTAAATGGTGTTTTAAAACTGATAGTGTTATCACCAACTTTTACATCTGTTGTTCCATGTAAGGCCAAAGCAACCTGTTCAAACATTTGTTCTGTAGTTTCCATCATCCAGAAATAATCTTTGTAAGCCGTATACCATTCCAGGATAGTGAATTCAGGATTATGCGTTCTGTCCATTCCTTCATTTCTGAAATCGCGGCTGAATTCATACACCCAATCAAATCCGCCAACAATTAATCTTTTTAAATACAATTCATTTGCAATGCGCAAATACAATGGAATATCAAGTGCATTATGATGCGTAACAAAAGGCCTTGCGGCAGCACCGCCGGGAATTGGCTGTAATACAGGTGTATCAACTTCTAAAGCGCCGCGTTCATTTAAAAAATTACGCATAGTGTTTATAAGCTGCGTGCGTTTGAGAAAAACATTTTTTACATCCGGGTTTACAATAAGGTCTGCATACCGCTGGCGATATCGAAATTCAGGGTCAGTTACTTCATCATATACATTTCCTTCATCATCGCGCTTTACAACGGGCAACGGCTTCAGCGATTTTGTAAGCAGTGTAAAACTGTTTGCATGAATAGAAATTTCACCGGTGCGTGTTATAAAAACAAAACCTGTTACGCCAATAATATCACCCAAATCAATTAAATGTTTTATTACTTCATCAAATAAAGTTTTGTCTTCGCCAGAACAAACATCGTCTTTGCGCACATATAATTGGATAACCCCTTTGCTGTCTTGTATCTTAATAAAAAAAACCTTTCCTTTATCATTCAAACTCATTATTCTGCCGGCAAGGCAAACATTGCTGAACTGATCTTTTGTTTCTTCTGAAAAAGCATTTTTTATATCAGTTGAATAATGTGAAACAGGATATAGCGGGGCAGGATAGGGATCAATATTCAACGCTTGTAATTTTTCAAGCTTATTCCTGCGGATAATTTCCTGTTCAGACAAATGCAAACTCATTTTAATAGTTTTTAATAAACTGTTTTAGGCGAGAAGTGAGACGTGAAATATGAGACGCCAGACAACTTTAAACCTTAAACTTTAAACATAGATTTTTGCGAAGATAAGCGAACATAAAAATCATTGTTATCTTTATAAAAACTGTTTATGCCCTCTTTTTTTATTGATGTAGATATTGCAAAAGCAAAAACGATTGATACGGATTTTTATACGCAGCAAAAATTCTATGATGAAGCAAAAGAAAAAATATTTGCATCTTCCTGGCAATTTATAGGCGATGCCGGTAAAACTAAAAATGTTGGTGACGCATATCCATTCTTATTACTTGAAAATTATTTGAATGAACCTTTATTACTTACAAAAGATAAGCAAAACGAAATACATTGTTTAAGCAATGTATGTACGCACCGCGGAAACCTGGTAGTGTACGAGCCTTGTAAATTAAACCAGCTAAAATGCCGTTATCATGGGCGCTTATTTTCGCTTGATGGCAAATTTATTTCAATGCCGGAGTTTAAAGAAGTTGAGAATTTTCCTTCAAAAGACGATGACCTGCATCAGTTACCTTTATTTAATTGGGGCGAATTATTATTCACAAGCTTAAATACTAAGCATAAATCCGAAATTTTTTTTCAGGAGATGATGCAAAGGATGGAATGGTTTCCTGTAAATGAATTGCAGTTAAAACCTGAGCTTTCAAAAGATTATTATGTTGATGCCAATTGGGCTTTATACTGCGAAAATTACCTGGAAGGATTTCATATTCCATTTGTGCATGCGGGCTTAAACCAGGTGCTTGATTTTGGTGAATACACTACAGAAATTTTTCGTTACAGCAATCTTCAATTAGGTATTGGAAAAAAAGGTGATGTATGTTTTGATTTGCCATCAAGCTCGCCTGACTATGGCAAAGAAGTAGCTGCTTATTATTTCTGGGTTTTTTCCGAATATGATGTTCAATTTTTATCCATGGGGATTATCTGTAAATGTTGTAGAGCCGCTTGACGTAAGCAAATGCAGGGTTCGCTTTTTAACTTATGTAAGCGATGAAGACAAACTTGAAAAAGGAGCAGGGAGCGGTTTAAATGCGGTTGAACTGGAGGATGAGGGAGTGGTACAAAATGTTCAGAAAGGTATTCGTTCACGTTTTTATAAACATGGAAGATATTCTGTAAAGCGTGAACAGGGCACGCATCATTTTCATTCTTTAATTGCTGAGTTTATGCAATAAAAAAGCCGCTGTAAAAGCGGCTCCTTTTATATTTTAAATAAATTATTTTACATCACCTTCAACTTTATGCATTGTTGATTTACCGGGAAGATAAATACTAAAGCCAAACGCTAAATTAAGATAATTTGTATATGCTACATTTCCAAAGCCTACTGTTCCATTATATCTTAACAGGGTTTCAAAGCTAATATTGGGAGTAATAAAATAAGCATAGCCTGGACCAAAACCTATATCTAAACCATTTGTGGAATAATTATTGGGATTTGGTTTTTTATCCTTATAATTTGTTCCCCCAAGGCCTACATTTGCTGCAGCAAAGAAAACTCCATGCTTCAGGGGGCTCAAACCCGGCTTGTTTACATAGTAACGACCCAATAAACCAACGCCATAAGTGGTTAGAGTATGGTCGTCCTTTACAGACGAAAAGCCTAAAGTCACATAAGGCCCAACAGCCACATTATCTTTAATAAACCACGCAGCATTTGGTGTTAAGTCTATCGATGTTTCCTGCCCTGCTTTAAGGGCTATTCTAAAATTAGCAAGTTGTGAACCAACTAATACACTTCCTCTTTCCAGCTGAGCATTGGTTTTTTGAGTTAACAGCAAACATAAAATAGCTAAAACAGATAGAGTCTTTTTCATAAATTATAAGTTTTGTTTGAAAGATGTTTTTTATATGCCTAAAGCTGCTTATCATTTGTTAAATACCATGCCAAATAATATTTTGTTTACTTATAATACAAAGTTATAAAAAACTGAATTAATCAAGAAGACCCGCGGTTTCATCTTCCAGCAGGTTTAAGTTTACTGCATCAATGCCGGCAATACCTTCAACGGAGCCCTTTATATGTGCTGCATTCAACAAAACTTTTTCCAGTTGTTTTTCTCTTGCCTTCCATAATTTTTCCATAGCATCCCGCTCTCTTTGTATGCTTATTTTCATACTTAAAAAACCTTCGCGTATGGCTTTCCATTGCTCGCTAAATTCATTGCCGGTTAAATAATCGTACAGCATGTGCATCTTATCCCCTTTGCCTTCCTGGCTTTTAGTAAGCGCGAAAATTTTTAAAATACTTGTACGTAAAACAGATGCAAGGCTTCTTACTTCGGCAAACGTACATACATATACTCCGTCTTTCTCCCCAAAACGTTCCATATCTTTTGGCAAAGTTTGTGTAACAATAACAGCAATGTCAGCGCCCTGGCTGCGCATGTCTGCTTTCAGTTTATCAATCCAATCTATAGAGAAACCTGCAGTGCGCTTGCTTTCATAAATAATTTTTCCGCATTCATTTCCAAATGGATTGCAGATGGTTTGAATACAGTCTGCTCCACGCACGCCTTTGCCAACGGGAATAATTTTATCATGCGGAAAAGTATTATGCAAAATATTTTCAAGCATTACTTCCTGTACTTCTCCTTGCAACTGCATGCTGCCTTGCTCTGCTTTGCGCTTCATTTCTTCTGCAAGCTTTTTCTGATCTTCCAGTTGTTTTTCTTTTTCTGCAAGCCGCAGTTTAAAATCATGTTCAAGCTGTTGCATTTTCTGCTCTTCAATTTTTCTTATTTCAACAGAAAGCTTTTCGCGTTCTTCAATAATTTTCTTCTGAAGATTAAGCTCGAGATCTTCTTCTTTGCGTTTTATATCTTGTTCTTTTTGTAAAAACTCGAGCTCTTTACGTCTTGCCAGTTTTAATTTTTCTTCATTATCTACCACAGATTGCTGCAACATTTTTAACCGGTTTTCAAAATCTGCACTTAAAGTTTTTTGTATAGACTGTTCAAGATCGCTTTGCAGTTTTTTCTTTTCTTCCGCAAGCCGCACATTTAGTTCTTCTTCTTTTGCATTCAGTTGTTTTTGAAATGCAGATTCCTTCAGCTTATACTCTTCTTCCTTTTTTGATTGCCAGTCTTTAATTTTTGTACGCAGTTCAGCTTCTATTTGTTCCCTTATTACATTCGTTGGTTCAAAATCATTTCCGCACGAAGGGCAGGTTATCATTGTCGTCATCATGTAAATCTTTTTTCGTGATAAAGGTAATAAAGGATTTTTTTTAAGTAATGCATGGGTTAATGGTATTAAACATTACAACATTATGGTTTATACAAATGCAAAATGGCTTTAAAAAAATCTTTAAAGCCATTTTACTTAATAATTTTTGCCCGCCTATTATGTCATAAATTTTTCAGTAATAATAAGAATAAAAAAATTTTTAATTATTACTGGATTGTATAACTAGCTAGCTCAGTTGTAGTGGTTGGGCCTGATGGGACTACCTGTGTTGAAAGATTTTTTATAACCCCAATATTTTTGGCAACATAATAGTCCTGTTTGTATACAACTATACTAAAAAATCCAGTAGTTTTGACTTCAATATAGGTGTGAATTACATCAGTATAAGTAACGCCGGAAACAGTAAGGCTTATTCCAGTTTCCATTATTTTGCCAGAGCAACTTAAACTTACACCATTACCAGAACCGGCAGGCTGTGACCATGTGGTACCAGCGGCTGCATCATCTTTTAAAAATAAAATTTCAAGGTTTACTGCATCAGCGTCTGAAGATCCCTGTTTGGTGTAGAGATAATAATCATGGCCTGTATGATTATAATATATTGTGTCAGGAACTCCTTTGGTTACACTTTTTATTGCGGTGTAATTTTTACCGTTAATGGTCCTCTTGCTTCTTGTTACAGTAAGCTTTGATTTTTTAACTTTGGAATTTGTTTCGTTGGTATAATTCCATATTGTTCCTTTTGTGAGGGGAAGATAAGTATCAACAACTACTGCATTATTTTGTGCACCGTTGCGGATGGCATTTGCCGGATTTGAATTAATTTCTTTGGCACATCCGACAATAGAAATAATAAAACAGCATAAGAGCAATTTTCTCATAAAGTACGTTTTAGTAGGTGATTAAAGGCGTAAATATACTTGTTAATACGAAAAAAAAGGATGAGGGTATATTTTTATTACTATCTTAATTTAAATGTCTTTAATTATGCATACTTATTTCATCCGCTCTTTTACAAAAGCAATTGTTTTTGCATCGGCATCTGCTGCAGCCTCTTTATTATTATGAGCACTTGAAGGATTAGCAAAAGCATGATCGGCATCATATTCATAAGTCGTTAATTTTTTGCCGGCATCTTTCATATTCGTTTTAAATTCTTCAACAACCTGCGGATTAATCCACTGGTCTTTATTTCCAAAAAAACCAATCACATCACAATGCAGTTCTTTTAATTTGTTTACATCTTTTTCAGGCATGCCGTAATACATAATACAACCCGCAACCTGGTTGCCGCCTGCAATAGCTGTTTGCAGGCTCCAGCCGCCGCCAAAGCACCAGCCAATCGTAAATACTTTAGCGTTTGCACCTGCATATAAAAATGCGCCTTTTATAATGTTCATCGCTCTTTCAGGTGCTACTGATTGCATCAGTTTGCCTGCTTCATCAGGCGTGGCAGCAACTTTGTTATCATATAAATCCAGTGCAATTACATTTATACCAAGATCATTGCTCAGCTTTTCGCTTTGTTGTTTTATATAATCATTTAAACCCCAATATTCATGAATAACAAACATGTAATAATTGGTTGGTTTTATTGCTTTCACCATCCAGCCATGCGCATCCGTTCCATCAGCAGCTTTAAACGTTATATCAGCGCCGTTTGCGCTATGATAAATAAAAGGCAATGGTGCATCATGGCTCATCATAAATTGTTTATTATCTCCCAGTAAAGCAAATTGCTGGGTTGCCGTTGGTGCACAACAAGCGGCCATTTTGTTTTGAGAAAATAATGAAGAACAGCATATCATTATCATAAAAAACAAGAAAAGCTTTTTCATAAAACAAGTTTTAGTAAAATTAAAAAATGATTTATTATGTTTTGAAAGAGGTTTACAATTTATCACTTGGTTTATATGTTCATCCCAAATCAATTTCTTCATGCAGAGCAGGAATGGATACATTTTTAAAACCTGCGTTCTGTAATTTTTGCTGAAAATCCTGCTGTACATTGTATTCGCCATGCACAATAAAAGCCTTGTTTACTTCATCAGGTTGCTGGCATTTTAAAAAGTGTAACAGGTCATTATAATCTCCATGAGCGCTCATGCTGCGCATAATACCAACTTCAGCATTTACATCATATTCTTCTCCAAAAATTCTTACCTCTTTGGCGCCATTCATTAATTGGCCGCCTAAGGAATGTGGTTCGCAATAGCCAACGATCAATATTGTATTTCTTCCATCATTTATATTGTTTTTAATATGATGTTTAATACGGCCTGCATCGGCCATTCCGCTTGCGGCAATAATTATCATTGGCTGATGGTTATCGTTTAAGCGTTTGCTTTCATCAACTGTTTCAATAAATTTTAATCCGGGAAAATCAAACGGGTCATCATCTGTTTTTAATAATTGCTGAATATTACTATTAAAATTTTCAGCGTGATGTTTTACTACGTTTGTTGCTTCAAAGCTTAAAGGGCTGTCAACAAAAACCGGGATATTTTTTAGTTTTCCATTAAGGCTTAAATCATTTAAAAGATACAAAAGCTCCTGCGTTCTGCCCACACTGAACGAAGGAATAATAAGTTTGCCTTTTTTATGCAAACATGTTCCCTCAATCCATTTATAAAATTCTTCAGGTGTGTTTGCAACGGCTTTATGCAAGCTGTTGCCATAAGTGCTTTCAATAATTATATAATCTGCCTGCGGAAAGATATTGGGCGAACGAAGTATTACATCGTTATATCTTCCCACATCTCCGCTAAACGAAATTTGCCTTGT
This sequence comes from Bacteroidota bacterium, assembly GCA_013285855.1. Lineage (GTDB taxonomy): Bacteria > Bacteroidota > Bacteroidia > Chitinophagales > Chitinophagaceae > Parafilimonas. The sequence continues at coordinate 47,527 of JABDGW010000009.1, read as the reverse complement.
TGCATTAGTTTCAGTTATGCGTACATGCACTGCAGCGCTGCCTGTAATATGGCCTGCATCTGTATATAAAACATCAATGCCTTCTTCAATAGTAAACCATGTATCATAAGCAACAATTGTAAACAGCGGCATTGCGTTTTGCACATCGCTTACATCATACAAAACATCATAAGGTTCCAGGTGTTGTTTTATTCTTTTTTTATTGATATATTCTGTATCGTCACGTTGTATTTCTGCGCTGTCCATAAGCAATATCGCACTCAGATCTTTTGTTGCAGGTGTACAAAAAATCTTTCCTGAAAAACCTTCTTTTACCAGTTTTGGAATTAGCCCGCAATGATCAATATGTGCATGAGAAAGCAACAAATAATTTACGGAAGATGCATCAAAACCAAAATTGCTGTTAAGCGGAAATGTATCTCTGCCTAAACCCTGAAACATGCCGCAATCCAATAAAATCTTTTTTCCACTGTTTAATGTAATAAGATGTTTTGAGCCCGTAACGGTTCTCGCTGCGCCATGAAAAGCAATCTTCATAATAAATTCAAATTAATCAGCTAAAGATAAGTGTATGGTACAATTGCTGCTGCATATATTTTTAAGACTTTCCTTTTAAAAGTTGTAACTTAATACTCTAAAAATTGCCATCATGAAAGAACAAATTATTTCACGCATTGCCATTATTTTACTGGCGCTGGTAATGGCAGTCTTCGGCGTTTATCATTTTATTTACCCGCAAAATCTTGTGGGTTATGTTCCCTCATTTTTGCCTGCTGCAGGTAATTTATGGGTGTATATTCCCGGTGCTGCATTTATTCTTACTGCCATTGCGTTTATTACAAACAAAATGGTAAAAACCGCAGCCTATTTACTGGCGGTATTGCTGTTTATTTTTGTGCTCACTATTCACCTGCCCAATTTTTTATATGCAGGAGACCCGGAGGTCCGGCAAAGTGAGTTCATAAATTTATTGAAGGATACAGCTATTGCCGCCTTTGCTTTGCACATTGCGAGTAACTCGCCAAACTGATTGAAAAAAATTGTACAACTGTTCTTACAGTTATACTGCGAGTGGTATAGTTTTGCTGTTACGTTGTTTAAAACTCCAGGTTATCCAAAATTCTGCAACCATTTCTTTATTGCTGTTTATGCCTTTTGAATAGCAGGTTATAGCAACTGCATTTCCGCTGGTAACAGCCTCTTCAACAGATGCTGATATTTTACCGCCATCCTCGCAAACAAATACAATTTTACCAATCGCTTTTTTATGAAAAACACCTTTTTGTTCAACCACTAACATACTTATGGCAGGCTTGCGTTTGTAAATATTTCCCATGCACAATATTCCTATACTCATTTCAGCTGCCATTGTAAGCACTGCAAAATATATTGAGCGGAAAGGATTTTTATTGAACCATTTATATTGTACATCAACTACTGCTTTTGTTTCATCAATCGCTTTAATTTTTAAACCTGCAAAAAATGCGGCGGGAAGCTTGGTTAATAAAAACTGCCTGAAGAAAAAGCGGTTATTAATTTGTTTAGTAAATGCAGCAAAATTATTGTTCATGAAATTTTTAAATATTTAGAGTGAACCGGGAGTGATAATACGCCTAACAATTCAGATTTGGCAATCTTGAAAATATTTAACCATTAAAATTTCTTCGTTACCATAAGTAAGTATTTTTCTTTTTTCAGGATTAAGAATATGCTCCGCTAAAAAACGCCAGCATTTTTTGGAGTGCATCTGCGCTGTGCATCTTATCTCCATTTTCTAAAGACTCTTCCGCTGCCACTGCGGCTCTTTTTCGCATTTGATTTTCATAAAAAGCAATGGCAGTTTGTATATCATTAAATTTTTCGTTGCACAAACAATCGCTTAATTCCAATGCATCAAGCATTGCCATATTTACGCCTTCGCCTGCAAAAGGTGGCATTAAATGCGCAGCATCACCCAGCATGGTAAGGTTTGGCAAAGCCTGCCACGTTTGATCCAAAGGCATACAATAAATCGGGATAAGAATAAAAGTTGTTTCAGCGTTTTCAAACAACTCCTGCCACATATTATCCCATTCAGCAAAATCTTTTTTGAACCATGCAAGCACTTGTGTTTTATCGGCAAAATCTATATTTTTCAGCCTGCTTTCATCTACTTTATAAGAGACATAAAAAGCTAAGCTGCCATCTCCTTTGGATGCTACAGTAAAAGTTTTTCCACCGCCAAAAGCCATTATTTTTCCGCCTTTCAACAATTTATGAAAGTTGGGAACAGTTGTTTCAGAATTAGATACACCTTCTACGTTCAATATGCCCGATATGCCCGAATAAAAAGGTTTTATATCGGTAATGTACGGACGGATTTTAGAATTTGCTCCATCTGCACCAATTACAATGTCTGCATAAGCCGATGTTCCATTTTTGAAATTTAATAACCAACCATCGTTTTGTTTTTCCATAAAAACAAACTGACTATCCCACACAACGGTGTCGGGCTGTAACGATTCGAGCAGCATTTTTCTTAGCGGACCTCTGTCAATTTCAGGGCGGAAATGTTCGCTGCCAAAATCTTCTTCGGGTTTTCCTTCGTGATCAGAAAAAAATATTTTTGCATGCTCATTTACAATGATCATTTTATCTGCACCGGGCCGATAATTTTTTTTAAATGCATCTAACAAATGTGCCTGGCGCAATGCTTTTAAGCCAGACTCTTCATGCAAATCAAGTGTTGTGCCTTGCACCCGCGCATCTTTATTTAAATCCCGTTCATATACTTGTGTGTTTGCATCTTTCAGTTGTAAAAGCCGGGCTAAGGTTAGTCCGCCAGGACCGCCGCCAACAATGGCTATTTTTTTATTTTGTAACAACATTTTTATTACCGCCTTTGCCGGCGTTCTTCACCGGCAAATTACTAAACAATTAAAACAGTTGGTGAAGAAGCCAATTGCGGCGAAGTGAAGATAATAGTTGAGCTTTTGTACTAATAAAACCCAATGTTCCTTGGCTAATACACATGGTTATTTAGGAGACATTTGAAAAACTTTCTCTATTCATGTGCCAGTTAAACCTGCATTAATTATTGAATAAATTGTTTCAGCATTAAGCCGAAATGATGTGCCGTTTGCCCTCAATTCTTAAAGCTTTGCAGCTTGCAAAGATTTTTTATGCTTTATTTGTATGCTGCTTTCTTTAGAAAAAAAATCCATCACCAAAAAGTTAGCCAACAACTGTTTTTGCAATGTTTGCTGAAGAATTATTATTGCATTTAACCGTAAAATGGGCCGTCAGAAATGCTAAAAGTTGTTCTGAGGGTTTATTGCAATTTATTTGTTCTAATTTTATTACGGAATAATTGCGTGGTGAACACCATTACTCAAATAAGGAATTAAAACAAAGGATTTCATCATCAGGGCTTATTATTTTAAGCTGAAGTGTCTGCACAAATTTTCCCTGCCTTACTTAACATAGCCGTTGCAGATTAGTTATTAGCAATTTGATAATGTTGAAATAAACCACACCCTGTTGTTGCCATAATTCAGGACACTTTACATATTGAAAGCATATTCCAATACCTGTGCGAACCATTTATTTACTCACAATTAAATTCAAAAAAAATGGCGACATTAAAAAGAAAAGCTGTAGTTAAAGCTGCGGCTAAAAAAGCAGTTAAAAGAAACATAGTTAAAAAGGCCGTTGCTAAAAAGGCTGTTAAAAGAGCGATCGTAAAAAAAGCGGTTAGGAAGGCCGTTTTAAAAAAAGCGGTTAAAAGAGCTGTTGTGAAAAAGGCGGTTAAAAGAAACATTGTAAAGAAAGCTCTTGTAAGACGAGCGGTTAAAAGAGCGATTGTGAAAAAGGCAATAGAAAATGCGATCTCTAATGGCTAGTTGTTTTCAAAAAAAGTCCTGCTTTCCGCAGGATTTTTTTTTGAAAATTGAAGATTAATGAAATGCTGAATAATAAAATATAAGCTGGAACAAAAGATGATAAGATTTACTGCTATACAAGTGTTGCTGGTCAAGAATGCTTTTACAAATGCACGTGTTATAGCAGTTTAGCCACTTTCAAATTTGTTACAAGCTTCAACCTGTATTCAAACATTACTTCATCATATTTCAATTTACGTTAGCAAAATAAAAAGCCGCTATGCTATAAAAACATAACGGCAATTTTTTGCAATTAAAAAATCTTATGGTAAAACAATATTGAACGATATACCAGCTATAGAAACGGCTACTTTATTATCACAGTCACCATTTCCAAAATCAATTGTGCGTGGCAGTTTGCCGGCTGGCGTAAAATCAATCGTACCTTTTTCAATCCAGTGGCAATTCAATGCAACAATTAACGGGCTTGAAATAGAAGATGTAAACTGCGTTCCGTCAAAAGCAGTACCGCTTGCTGCGCCTGTTATGCTGTATACATCATCCGTCCACCCAAACAAACCATCTGTACTTTCCCCGGCAACCCATTCTCTTGTGCGCGCTGAAGTATAGGTAAGCGTTTTGCCGGTGCTGTCAGTAATAGTGCTGTTTACATTTACAGAAAAAGTAAGATTGCCTGCGGCATTGTGACCATTATTAACAACAGTTTGAGTGCCGTCAACTTTATAATTATTTACATAGTAATTATCAAAAGTAATTGCATGAGAACTTGCAGAATCCCTGTATAAACCGGAATACGTTACCAATATTTTCCCGCGGCGGTATTTGCCATCATAACACAAACAATTATCGGTTCCAAAATCAATAATAAGCTTGTGGGGAGTTGAAATATTATCAATGCTTACGCTGGCACATGGGCTAAGTATAAAACTAAAAGTGGAATCTCCGTAACTTCCTGTAACACCATTATCTTCTGACTGTGCGCTGATGGAAGTAACATCATTATTGGTACTTTCTGCAAATGAATTATCCGATGCAGATTGCGTGCTATTATCAGTATTGTTGCCGGAACTACTGCTTTTAGTACAGGAATAAATTATTACGGATAAAATGCAGCAGAGAGTTAATACAGGATTGATTAATTTTTTCATTGTTGATTTTTAGTTTATTAATTATCAATCCCATAAACGATGCATTAAAAAAATTATTCTTTGTGATTAAAAACAAGCCTGTTAAAGATTATACAAAGCAGTTGAAAATGAAATAAAGAATTTGAAAACAAAACCGGTTATTCCGCTTTACAAAGTTTCAGGCTTAATCAATAAAATCCGCTGCAATCAATTCCGCAATATCCATCACTTTCACACTATCTTCTTTCTCTTTATTTTTTACGCCATCAGTAAGCATAGTATTGCAAAAAGGGCAGGCGGCTGCAATAATATTTGCACCTGTTTCAATGGCTTCTTCACTTCGTTCAAAATTTACTCTTGTTGTTCCTTTTTCTTCTTCTTTAAACATTTGCGCACCACCGGCGCCGCAGCATAAACCTTTACTGCGGCAGCGTTTCATTTCAATCAATTCTGCATCCAATAATTCAAGCACTTTGCGCGGCGCTTCATAAATATTATTGGCGCGGCCGAGATAACAACTGTCGTGGTACGTAATTTTTTTTCCTTTGAAACTGCCGCTTTCTTTTAGTTTTATTTTGCCTTCATCAATTAGTTGCTGTAAAAATGTTGTGTGATGCATTACTTCATAATTTCCGCCAAGCACAGGATATTCATTTTTAAGAATATTAAAACAGTGCGGGCAAGCAGTTACTATTTTTTTTATTCCATAACCATTTAAAATTTGAATATTATTATAGGCCATCATCTGGAATAAAAATTCATTGCCTGCTCTTCGTGCAGGATCGCCGGTGCAGGCTTCCTCTTTACCAAGAATAGCATATTTAATTTCAACCTTATTTAAAATAGCAGCAAAAGCACGGGTTATTTTTTGTGCACGCTGATCAAAACTGCCGGCACATCCAACCCAAAATAAAATTTCCGGTGTTTCGCCATTTGCCATCATATCTGCCATGCGCGGAATTTGCATATAAGTTGTTTTGACAATTTCAAAAATAAAACAAACAAGCTTGCATTAACAAACAAAACTGTTGCAGCATAAACCGGCAACACTATTTTTGCGCCACTAAAAGCAATTGGTTGAAAAAAATCTTTAATTGGGAGCGCTTGCCTTTTTTTGTGATCTATATCCCTGTTATTTTTTTATGGATGTATTACTGGATGCGCAGCGGCAGCTTTTGGTTTTTTTCAAATGTAAACCCAACAATGTATTTCAGCGGTTTTGAAGGGGAAACAAAAGAAGAGATGTTTCAGCAATTGCCGGTTGAGTTTTCACCCATAACTATTTATATTCAGCCTTCTGAAAGTTTGGATTGTGTTGTAAAAAAAATGTATGCAGCAGGTTTGCAATTTCCTGTTGCTGTAAAGCCGGATGTTGGTACAAAAGGTTTGCTGTTCCGAAGAATAGAAAATAAAGAACAGCTTGCAGCTTATCATTCATTATTAACTTTTACTTACGTGATACAGGAAATGATAACCATGCCTTTGGAACTGAGTATTTTTTATGTGCGTTATCCTGGCGAAGAAAAAGGTATAGTAACAGGATTAATTGCAAAAGAATACCTGCATGTAAAAGGTGATGGAAGATCAACTTTAAAGCTGCTGATAGAAAAACATCCGAAAGCGTTTATGATTTCGGCAGAACAAAAACATAAACATGCAGAAAGATTAAACGAAGTAATTGCCGCAGAAGAAATTTTTTATTTGAATGAGTTGGGTAATCATAATCGTGGCGCAAGATTTATTAATTTAAAAAATGAAATTGATGAACAACTGTTATGCGTGATAGACAAAATAAATTTATTCAGTAAAAATTTTTATTACGGACGTTATGATATAAAAACAACTTCGCTTGAAGATTTGAAACAGGAGAAAAATATTTCGATACTTGAATTTAATGGTGTGGGTTCTGAACCAAACCATATTTACGACATTGGGTTAAGTTATATGCAGGCTATAAATATAATTGCGCTGCACTGGAAATATATGTATGAAATCGGCAGGATAAATTATAAAAAAGGAATAGCATACATTCCGTTTCGGAAAGGCCTGCTCATGCTGGATGCATCACTTAAAAATACAAAGCTGATGAAGCAATTAGACCTGCAATGCAAAATATAAGACTATGATGAATGAACTGCTGCCTGTATTATTTGCAGGATTTGGTGTAAGCTTTTTAGGGCAATTGCCTTTGGGTAATTTAAATGTTGCTGCTACACAAATTGGTGTTGAAGAAAATTTTAAAAATGCGTGGTTATTCAGCATTGCAGGTGCATTGGTTGAAATTATTTACCTGCGGGTTGCTTTAAACAGCAGCCAATGGATAATGCACAACAAAATGTTGTTTAATTATGTAAGCTGGTTTACTGTTATACTATTTTTTACGCTTGGTTTTTTAAGCATCCGCAAAGCAATAAAGCAAAAAGAGCCACAAAAAAAAGGCTTGTTGATTGATAACAACATCAACCGTTTTTTACTTGGTTTGATGCTGAGCGCCATCAACCCCATGCAAATTCCATTTTGGTTTTTTTGGGGAACATATTTTATTCACAATGGCACTGTTAAAACAACCTCAACAGATTTTAATCTTTTTACTGCAGGAGCCGGTTTAGGAACGTTGGCAGGCCAGGTTATTTACATTCATGGCGGCAACTGGCTTATAAAAAAATTAAAAGCAAGCCATAGAATTTTAAATGTTATAATGGGTGCTGTTTTTATAATTTCAGCAACCATACAGGTATACAAAATATTCTTCGAAAGCTGGCTGAAGAAATAAGTCTGTCACCAAATCATTAATGTACATAAAACAGGAATGCCGGCAAACCGGCATTCTGTCGTCATTGGTTTTTTATTGATTAGCAACGGCGAATAAGCTATTTAAACCATATTGAACTTTAACAAGGTGCGGACAGCTTAAGCTGTTTTCATTATTACACTCAATACAAAAATATTGAGCAGTAAATGCGGGATATTAAACGGAATTTAATGAAGCAGGGAAACAATTTTGCAGCAAATTTTTTTCCAATAGCCGGTTGTTAATAGTTAACCTGCTACAGGAGGGTTTGAATAAATATTCTTTTCCTTCGTAATTTTCGTGTCATATTCAATTTTTACAGGTAGTTTACCTCCAGGGTTCGTAAATGCCCGGATAGTTTAATAATAAAGGTCAGGCATACACCAAGTCACAGGTGGGTTGTCTTGCCATTGTCCGCAAACTGTATTTGCGTACTTAATCACTATAATTTTCCGCCATATTCGCTTATCAATTCAGCCACTAAAGCCGTCCAGCCGGTTTGATGGGAAGCGCCTAAGCCTCTGCCGCTATCACCATGAAAATATTCATAGAATAAAACAAGATTTTCATTTTCGGGCTTTTTATAAAACCAGTTGTATGTGTCGTAAACTTTACGGTTGCTTTCTGCATCTTTTTCAAATAAACTAATAACACGTTTGGTAAGCTCATCAGCCACCTGTTCAAGATTCATTTGTTTGCCTGAGCCAACAGGGCATTCAACCAACAAAGTATCGCCATAAAATTTTCCGTATTTGCGAATGGATTGTATAATAAGATAATTGATTGGCATCCACACCGGGCCACGCCAGTTGCTGTTGCCGCCAAACATATTTGAAGTGCTGTCGCCCGGATCATAATGAATGGTATATGCAATACCATCAACGGTAGTGGAATACGGATGATCAAGATGATATTTTGATAAAGCTCTTATACCGCCAGGTGAAAGAAATTCATTTTCATCCAACAAATATTTCAACAGATCGAGCAGGCGCTCTTTGCGTATAAGTGATAATAATATTTCAGCATCGCCGCTTCTTTCTTCGTTGGGCCAGAATTTATTGTTTTTTGTGCGATAGTCTTCAAACCATGCAATACGTTTTTTAAAATCCTGCAGTTTATCCAATTCCCATGACAATATATTTGAAACGGCAAATAAAGGCGTTAGCCCTACAATAGAACGTATGCGCAAAGGCATTGGGTCAGTGCCTGCAACATTCAGCACATCATAAAAAAACTTATCATCTTTATTCCATAAATTATGCTCATTCAAAGCTTCAGCTATAAAAACAAAATGCTCAAAAAATTTGGTGGCAGTATCTTCAAAAGATTCATCGTGCAAAGCAATTTCAACTGCCATATCCATCATATTCAAAGCATACATTCCCATCCAGCTTGTACCATCTGCCTGCTCTAACTGTACCGAACCCTGGTAATTAAAGCTGCGGTTAAAAACACCAATATTATCAAGGCCTAAAAATCCGCCTTCAAAAATATTATTGCCTTTAAGATCTTTACGGTTTATCCACCAGGTAAAATTTATAAGCAGCTTCTGAAATATTTTTTTTAAAAACTGAACATCATTTTTGCCGGTTTGTTTTTGCTCAATATAATAAACCTGCAATGCTGCCCATGCCTGCACCGGCGGGTTTACATCACTAAAATTCCATTCGTAAGCAGGTAGCTGGCCATCGGGTTTCATATACCATTCGCGCATAATAAGCAACAACTGGTGTTTGGCAAAATTTGCATCTGCTACTGCCATTGAAATGGTTTGAAATGCCATATCCCACGCAGCATACCAGGGATATTCCCATTTATCGGGCATGCAGATAATATCCTGGTTTTTTAAATGCGTCCAATCGTAGTTGCGGCCTGTTAAACGCGCCGGGCTTGGTTCTGTAATGCCATCACTTGTTGTTAACCATCGTTCCACATCAAAATGATAATATTGTTTGCTCCATAACAATCCTGCAATTGCCTGCCGCTGAATATTGGTAAGGTCTTTATTCATTTCCTTTGGCAGAATAGCAGCATAGAAATCATCTGCTTCATTTTTGCGTTTTTGAAAAATATGTTCGAAGTCTTTTACAAATGGCTTTTTTATTTCATTGTTACTAAGCCTGCAATAAATGGTTTTTGTTTCACCTGCTGCAATATTGAGATCATATACTGCTGCGAATTTTGTTCCCTGTTTTTTATTACGTAACGCTGTAATATTTTTTTTCTGAATGATGGCCTGGTGAAAAGCATCTTTTGTAAAAACTGAAGTATTAGGTGTACCGGTTACAATTTCTGTATTGGTTTCATTTTCTGTAAATAACCTGTCGTCAGCATTTAAAAAATAAAAATAATGACGGCCCAGTTTATTATGATCTGCTGCAACACAGTTTTTATTTACCAGCGATAAAGATGGCTTTATTAAATCGGGCGTGTATTGCCACTTATTATAAAAAAATAAAGTTGGCAATACCGTTATTTCTGCTTCATTTATATAATGGTTGGTAATATCAATCTTAATAAAAATATCTTCATCATCATGCTTTGCATAGGTTATTAAAACATCAAAATATTCATTGTTGTTAAAAATGCCCGTGTCAAGAATTTCATATTCGGGATCAAGCTTTGTTCTGTTGCGGTTTTCTGTTCTTAATAATTCATAAGGAAATTTTTGCTGCGGATACTTATACAAATACTGCATGTAAGTATGGGTAGGCAAATTATCAAGATAGTAATATAATTCTTTTACATCTTCACCATGGTTACCTTCAAAATTACCCAGGCCAAAAAGACGCTCTTTTAAAATTTCATCCTTTCCATTCCATAACGCAATTGAAAAACATAGGTTTTGATAGTAGTCTGAAATGCCGGCCAACCCATCTTCCCCCCAGCGGTAAACCCTGCAATGTGCATGATCAAAAGGAAAATAATGCCAGGCATCACCATCTGCACTGTAATCTTCACGCACTGTTGCCCACTGCCGCTCACTTAAATATGAGCCCCACTGTACTAATGGAACGGGTTTATTCGTGTTTTCATTAAGCCGCCTTTGCTCATCAATCATATAATCAAACTTAGTAAATGAAAAGGTTAACATCCATTATCTTAGTAAATATTAATACACAAAAAAAATTTAGTAACCATAAAAACATGCGGTATAAATTTCACAACTGTAAAATATAATATCTAACAGCGCTGTAGCTCAACAACATTTTTGCTGGTTTGATTTTTGATTTATGTTATTAAGTTTTTCACTTAAATTTTTAAATATGAAATCTTTACAAGGCAAAAAAATTGCCATACTTACTGAAACAGGTTTCGAAGAAGTTGAGTTAACAAGCCCAAAACAGGCGCTTGAAGAAGCCGGTGCAGAAGTGCATATTGTTTCTCCGCAAAAAGAAAAAGTAAAAGCATGGGATCATGACCATTGGTCAATTGAATTGAATGTAGATAAAAATATAAAAGATGCAAAAGAAGAAGATTATGATGCATTGATTTTGCCTGGCGGTGTTTTAAACCCTGATAAGCTGCGCATAGATGAAAATGCAGTTAAGTTTGTAAAAGAGTTTTTAGAATCAGGCAAACCTATTGCTGCTATTTGCCATGGCCCGCAAACATTAATTGAAACAGGTTTGCTTGAGGGCAGAACGATGACATCTTATCCATCAGTAAAAACAGACCTGATAAATGCAGGTGTTGGTTGGGTTGACCGAAGTAGTAGTTGATAACGGCCTTGTTACAAGCCGCAGCCCGAAAGATTTACGTGCATTTAATAAAAAAATGATTGAAGAAATTACAGAAGGCGTACATGTGCCTGCTCCTGCGCATTAATAAAAATAGTGAGTTTGATTTAAAGAGGACGAAGCCCCGTTTTATGAAACGGGGCTTTATTTTTGTTTAAATTTTTTTTATCAATGTAATTGAATATGCAAACAATAACCGCTATTGTGGAAACACCAAAAGGCAGTGCGCAGAAATATGATTATGATCCCGAAAATAAATGGTTCAAATTAAAAAAAGTAATGCCTGCGGGTATGGTGTTCCCGTTTGATTTTGGATTTATACCGAATACAAAAGGAGAAGACGGTGACCCGCTTGATATTATCATTATTTCAGAATTAAAAAGCTTTCCCGGTTGTGTGATGGATTGCAGAATAATTGGGGCGATAACGGCCAATCAAACGGAAGTAGGAAAAACAGTGCGCAACGACAGGTTTATTGGCATACCTGAAGCTTCTCAAATGTTTGCTGATATACAGGAGATAAAAGAACTGCCCGCAGATATCATCAATCAAACGCAAACATTCTTTATAAATTATAATGAAATAGAAGGCAAAAAATTTAAGCCTTTAAAAAAAATTAACGCAACACAAGCTTTAAAACTTATAACCAAAAATAAATCATGAATACAATACATTATTTGTTTGGCGAAGGGCCGAATCTCACAACACTGCAAATGAGTATGCGCACATTTGTAACATTTATTATTTTATTAGTGCTTATACGGCTTGCAGGCATGCGCACTTTTGCCAAGCGTTCAGCATTTGATAATATTATTGTTATTCTCCTGGGTGCTGTGCTGGCAAGAGGTGTTGTGGGTGCTTCACCGTACTGTGCAACGGTTGCTTCGTCTGTTGTAATGGTTGGTATGCATCGTTTAATTGCATGGCTGTCTGTAAAAAACAGGAAGTTTGAAAAACTGGTAAAAGGCACTTATATTAAATTATATCAGGATGGAGCTTTAGTAAATAATAACCTTGAAAGAACAGGTATGAGTGAAAATGATCTGCATGAAAGCCTGAGATTGGAAACAAAAAAACTTACGCTTGCTGAAATAGATACAGCGTTTATGGAAACTAATGGCAGAATAAGTTTTATATTGAAAGAAAGCGATAAATAAATATTCAAAAGCTTATGCTTTTTGTATCATCATATTAGTTTATTCCTTATCAAAATATTTATGGAATAATGTAAAAATTTCATCTCATTAATAAAACTATGGCAGAAGTTTTACAAAGAGAACACAAACAAAAAGCGGTGTTTCAAAAAACAAAAAAGCATCGTTGCGTGTTGACCTTACTCCAATGGTTGATCTTGGATTTTTACTTATTTCATTTTTCATTTTTACAACTACTCTTTCTCAACCTACGGTTATGAAACTGGCAACAACAAGTAATGGAGATTCTTCAGAGTTACCGGCAAACAAAATACTCAATTTAATATTAGGTGCTGATGATGACATCTATGTATATAATGGGCAACAACTAAACAGGATTAAAAATATCGGCAGTAATTCCGCGGCAATCCGTAATGCAATCTTTCAAAAGAAAAAAGAAATAAAATATAAGTATGGAAGTGATACAGGTATGATAGTGCTGATAAAAGCAACTGATGCTTCAACTTATAAAAATGTTGTAAATGCTTTGGATGAAATGCTTATCTGCAATGTAAAAACTTACGAGCTTATGGATGCAGCCAATGATGAATTAAAAGCCATCAAACTATAACAGCCTCACTGTTGTGCAAATAAAAAAGCAACGCTTGTTGTGAACGTTGCTTTTTTATTATGCTAAAATAATTTAGTGCTTACTGCTGTCTTTTTGCTGTTCCTGCATCTGCTGTTGCATTTGTTGCTGCAGTTGCTGTTGCATCATCGGATTCATCTGTTGAGGAGGTGCATCTTTTACATCTGTAACTTCTATATCAAATATAAGGTTAGAGAAAGCAGGAATATCTGCTCCCTGTGCCTGTGGCCCATAACCTAACATAGCCGGTATAAGAAATTTTCCTTTTCCTCCTTTACCAAAATAAGGAAGGCATTCATTAAAGCCCTCTATTGAACCACGTGTGCCAACAGCAATTGGTATAGGTTCAGTATGTCCTTTTGTTGTATCCATATTTGTGTCAAAAACTTTACCGGTAGTTTCAAGATAGCCGCGATACATAACCGTTGCAATTTTACCGGAATCAGCTTTATTGTTTTCATCGCCCGGATTATCTAAAACCACATAAGCGCCGTTCTTTGTTTTTATGCCTTTCAGGTTATTTTTTGCCATATAATCTTCAAGCGTTTTTGTTTCAGCCTGCTTTTCTTTTTCAATTGAACTATCATAATCTGCCAGCATTGCTTTTTCATCTTTAAATACCTGCAGCAATTTTATACGTGCAATAAGTACCTGGCCTTTTACAAGAATGGGAGTGTAATCCTGTATCAATCCTTTGTTCTTTAAAGAATCTATATTAATACTTATCTCAGCACTATCGCCAACATTCATTAAAGGCACAACTTCCATAATTGAATATTGAATACGCTTGCCTGTATCTAAAGGGCTGTACGCGGCAAGTTTACTGCTATATGTTGTTTGTAAAACAGAATCTCTGTCTTTCAGCCTGTATTCAAGATTAAATTTTACAAACCCCCCCGGTTTGGGTTTTTCATCTCCTTTACCACGAAATATTTTATAAGTAAGACCTGAAGGAGTCTTTTCATAATTCATGTTGCATGCAAATAAGCTTATTGCAAATAACACCGCGATTGTTCTTTTCATCTGTAATTTTTTTTGTTTTTAGTTGTCAGATGTAATGCCCATAAGATTCAATTTTTATTAATTAATAACCGGGCATTTCATTTTTTTATTTTTGTTTTAATACCCACTGCCTGTTTAAGCAATGAAAGATTTATGTTAATTGGTTTTCGTATTGTTTAATAACTTCTTTAAATCTCTTCACATTATCCTCAATGCTTTCAGAACTTCTGCCGCCTGCCGCATTTTTATGTCCGCCGCCTTCAAAATGATTGCGTGCAAGTTCGTTTACATCAAAATCTCCTTTACTTCTGAAACTCCATTTACGTTCTTCGGTTCTGTCAATTAGTAAAGCGCCCAGCTTGATTCCTTCAATAGAAAGCAAATAATTTACGAGACCTTCTGTATCACCGGTTTGAATTTCAAATTTCAGAAGATCGCGTTTTGATATGGCCATTAGTGCTGTATTATACTCATACAAAACTTCAAGCCTGTTTAATAAAGCATTACCTATAAAACGCAGCCGGTTCTCTAAAAAATTATCATAAATATTTTCATGAATGATGCTGTGATTTAATCCAAGCTCTTTTAAATGCGCCACGGCTTTATGCGTTGCCGCTGAGGTAATGGAAAAGCGAAACGACCCTGTATCTGTCATGATACCTGTGTAAATACAAGTGGCTGTTTCAATATTCAGCTTGTCTGCAAAAGGAGAATGAACTATAAAATCATACACCATTTCGCAGGTTGAACTTTTTGTAATATCGCTTACACCATAATCAAAATGCTCTTCTGCCGGCTGCTCATGATGATCAATAAGCACTTTAACGCACTTTATACCAAGTAGCAGCGTTTCCATTTTTTTTGTGCGGTGCATGCTGTTAAAATCAAGACAAAAAACAATATCCGCGCTATTTAGGAGCTCAGTACTTTTTTGTGTATATAGCTCATAGTCAATAACCTTTTCACAGCCCGGCATCCAGTTTAAAAACCTTGCCCAGTTTGTAGGGGAAATTACCGTTACATTATCATGAAGGCTCTTTAAGAAATGATACAACGCAAGCGCAGAGCCCATTGCATCGCCATCAGGTTTTTGATGCATGGTAATTACAATATTTCTTTGGCTTTGCAATAATGTATATAAACGCTCAACAGGCTGCATAGAAAGGCGGCAAAATTGCGGCTTTAAAAGCACACATTCAAATGAATTTTGTTTTAAAACGCATCTATAACAATTTTGTAATTTAAAAAAATTAACGAACGCTTACTTTTGCGGCCAATTTAAAAACTATGAGTAACGTAACATTTACTATGATAAAACCCGATGCCACCGGTAAATTATATACGGGTGCAATTATAGATCGCATTATTAAAAACGGGTTTACAATACAGGCAATGAAGTGGACAAAGCTTACAAAAGAACAGGCCGGTGCCTTTTATGCTGTGCATAAAGAAAGGCCTTTTTATGGTGAGCTGGTTGAGTTTATGAGCAGCGGGCCAATTGTTGCAGCCATTCTTGAAAAAGAAAATGCAGTTGCAGATTTTAGAAAACTGATTGGGGCTACAAATCCTGCACAGGCAGATGAAGGCACAATCAGAAAAGATTTTGCAGCATCAGTGGGTGAAAATGCAGTGCACGGCAGCGACAGTGATGAAAATGCAGCTATAGAAAGCAGCTTCTTCTTTTCCCAACTTGAAAGATTTTTATAAAGAAAGGCAGAAATAGTTGTAAAATAATTTTTGATACTTACCTTCGCCCTTTAAGGGTTTAGGGTTGAAAAAAGGGGCGGCGATTCTTCGTCAGCCCCAATTTATTTTAATAAGCCATACAAGCTGCCTTCTTTATTAAATATGCGTTCAATTTTCTTTTCGGTTGCGGCATCTTTTTTCAATACCGGCGCATGATGCGGTTTAATGCGTGCGTCTAAAATAACAGCGTCGCAACCCCAATGTTTATAATTGTAAAAACTGTTTACACCATATATATCATAGGCAGGATTGCAACGCGTAAATGCTGACCATAAAAAATTGTTAAGATTTTTTGCAACAAAAGAAGCATCATCACAAATAATTATAAAAGGAGTTTGTTGTAATGTTTGTGCAAATTTTAATTGCTCATTTAATTGCTGCATTTCTTTTTCAGTATTCTCATAATTGCTGAACCTGTTTGTTTGCAAACAAATTATTCCTGGTAAAATCAACCGTGCATTTTCAAAATTTTGCAATGATGAAAATTCTGAAGGAGTTGATGTGCATAAATCTCTTACAACATCTCCATAAGCAGCAAATACAACTTTGCTTCCACGGTTAAGTGACGTTCCTGAATAATCAAGCGTATCAATAGTTGTGTTTGTATAAAAATGAATATCTCTTAAAAGATCTATGCGCTTTAAAACATAATCAAAGAATGAAGGAATATTTTGCGGTGAAATTTTTCTTTCATCATCAGCTGTAATAAACAAAAACTTTGCAAGGCTTAATTGTCCTGTTCCTAAAATATGATTGGCGATAGTTAAAATTTCTGCAGGTTGTTTTGTTTTATTGTATGGCGTATAGCGTTCGCTGCCTGTTGCCAATAATAATGGATGAACGCCGGCTGCATCAACAGCATTTATTTGCTGCAAACCAGGAATTTCTTTTGTAACTGCCTCGCCGGTTAATTCATGAATTAAATTTCCGAATGAAGTATCTTCCTGCGGCGGCCTTCCTACAACCGTAAATGACCAGATGGCATTTTTTTTTGCGTATACTTTGCGTACATGCATTAATGGAAAATCATGTTGTAAACTGTAATAGCCAAGATGATCACCAAACGGTCCTTCAGGCTTATTTTCATTTGGATAAACTTCGCCGGTGATTATAAAATCTGCATCAGCACTAATACAAAATCCATCTGTATAAAAATACCTGAACCTTTTTCCGCTTAATAAACCTGCAAACATCAGTTCACTCACATCTTCGGGCAGCGGCATTACAGCAGCTAAAGAATGCGCCGGTGGTCCGCCAACAAATACGCTAACTTTTAGAGGCAGACCTGCTTCATTTGCTTTTGTTTGATGAACGCCAATGCCGCGATGTATCTGGTAATGCAAACCCGCTTCTTCATTCAGTATATAATTATTACCTGTAAGCTGAATGCGATACATACCAAGATTGGAATGCTGAACGCCGGGCTGTGCAATATCTTCAGTATATACCTGGGGTAACGTAACAAAAGCGCCGCCATCTTTTGGCCAGTGATGTATCAAGGGCAGATCGGTTATTTTAATTTCGTTATGTATGATATTGGTTGGTGAAATTTTTTTTGGTAAAGATGATAAAAAAGAAATGCCTGTTTTAATTGAGTTGAAAGGTTGGTGAAATATTTTCTGCGGATTATTTCTAAGTTGAATTAGCTGCTGAATAAATTTAAAGCGTTTTCTGAAAATAAATTTGCTTCTTTCAATGGTTCCGAAAATATTTGATGCAGCACGAAAATTTGAACCTTTTACATTTTCAAACAATAAAGCGGGACCTTGCGCTTCATGCACTTTTAAATGTATGGCAGCCATTTCAAGATAAGGATCAACTTCTTCTTTTATTCTGATTAAATGGCCGTTCTTTTCAAGATCAATAAGGCAATCTTCAAGTGAGTTATACACCATAGATTATGCAAACGTATGAATTACCATGCACTTGAACAGATCGCTTAAAAGCTTTAATGTATGTGTTTAGGACAATCAATCCGCTGAGATTTCCGGCTTTGCTTATTGCTATTCATTTTATATTCAGACTGTTTTGGAAAAACGTATATAAAAGAGAATGTAGAAGTATAATAATTATCATTCCGGTCGGGATTAGCTCTTTTGTTGCCGGAAGGAAATGGAAGCGAAGGATCTATCTCATTTCCTCTGAAAGAAAGATCAACAGCTAATTGACCTCTTTGTTTAAAAAGCTCGTTTTCATCAGGGTAAGTATTGCTTACATCATCCACATAATCTGTAAACAAAAACCTGCTGCTGAATTCCAGGCCAAGTAAAACGCGGTCTGACATTCTATATTTAAACCCAATGCCATAGGGAACTTCAGGTTGAGTAAGTGAATACATTTTTCTGTCGGGATAAACTGCCAATCCCTCGCCTTCTGTACCTAATGGCTGTAAATAAACTTTTTGGGAGTTATAAATAGTATAAGGATTAAAATGAAAAATTCCTGCACCTGCAAAAACGTATGGTGTAAATTTCCGGGTTTCATCTAATAAATGGAAATCGTATTGCAGGCATAAATTAACATCTGTAATACTGGAAGCAAAACTAAGGTTACGATATTTATAACCCGTGTTACTTAAATCATCTCCATGAATTTTTCCAGTAGTAAAACCTGCACGTAATAAAAACTGATTTATACGGTAACCTGCATAAACACCAATTGAAAAATCTGCATGTTGAAAAGTATAAGCTTTGCTTTGAAGATCGCCGCCATAATTCATAAAACCCGGTGAGATTTGCACGCTTAAGTTTTGTGCAGTAAGCGTGTAATGAAAAACAAGAATAGCTATATAGAAAAAAAAATGCTTATATGCTGACATGTAAATAGAAGTGCTTAATTAAATAATTCCAAAATTAATAACGTTCAAAAGCAAAAATTATTCCTTTTGTAAAATTGCACTAAATACCCTTTAGCAAAATGCAAAAAAAAATGACTTTTTAAAAGCCATTTTAATTGTTTCCGGTAGCTGAAAAAAGGGAAAAATATGTAGACAAATATTTTTCAAATGTAAGATCGGCATTATGCAGTGATTGATATAAAAGCTGTTTAAGCCGATAAACAGGAGATAAAAAAATTAATTTAAACAACAGCCTTCCTGGAAGCTATTACAGCATTTTTTGCTTTGGTTAAAGACAATTCTTCTTCTATTTCAGCAACAATCAGGTGCGTAATTTCATCTTCTAATTCAAAAATTTCCGTAGTAGTACATTTTCTTTCATACTTGCGGCTCCATAACTGCTGATTGGTTTGTACTTCTACAAACTGAACATAAATGCGCAAACGATCATCCTGTATTTGAATATTGCCGGTAACTATATATTGTACATTTATCAACGTGGTTATGTCTTCATTTTTTTTGCATAATTCTCTTGCAGTATAATAAGCGATCACAGAAATTTCTTCAAACATCATCAATTCTGTAGTTAATTGAAATCCTAAACCATCAGCGAGTGAATTTTCTATTGCATGATCATTCAGGTGCCCGAAAGGAAGTACGGCAATAGCCGGCGAAGCGTTTATGTGAGATTTATTCGTATTGATGAAAGCGTCATCTATGGTTTTGTCATTCGGGTTACAAAAAAAGGGAACATAACTGCCTTTAGGAACATAAATACGAAGGGTATCCTGAGCACCTTGTGCATTGTAATAATGATTTAAAGCTCTTCTTAGCCTGCCGGCATGAATTCTTACAATGCCATTTTCCTGGGGCTTGAAATTTATTGGTTTGTTCAGCACTTTAATACCAATTGTATATTCCTTCAACAGGTTTGAATTTCCAAGCATGGTTTCATCTACAATAAATACAAGAAATCTTTTGAGAATATCTGAATTCAGAAAAAATGAATCAGTGAATATTCTTTCAATTTGCTGGTATATTGCTTCTTTAGAAAATCCTGTTTCTTCGGAAGCTGGTGATTTGATTAGCATGGGGATAACGAGAATTTACAAAACAAATAATGGTGTTTAATGTATAGTACTCTATGATTTTCATCATTCAAAAAAACGATTGCAAATACCCTGTTTACTAAAGAAGACTCAGGTAACGACTATTAATCAATGCTTCGTTACCTGCTCTGTCAGTCATTATTTCGCCGCTCGAATTTTCATACAACTCTCCTAAAGCTTTAAAAGCGCCAATAATGATTAAAAAAGATGCAGACCTTTTGAAGGCCTGCATGTGGTTTAGCAACGGCCAGTATGAAACAAAATGATAAACTCCTTCATTTAATACATCTTTTGATATACTGTATTCTTCACACGATTTCGGAATTTGAGTGCTTGACAGACGATACGTCTGTTCAAATTCAGCTTGCTTAGTTTCAGGAATATATCCTGATAATTTCAAGAAATACATAATAATAAATCTGTAGGTGGCAGGGAAAAATTGAGTAATGAGGCATAATCTGTTTTCAACAGCTATGCCAAATAACAGCCTGCTATAAATTAAAAATTTAAATGCTTGATTATGAGATATTAAATAATTATGTGAACATATTGTTACCTGCAATGAGTTTAAAAATAATTACGATAATGCTTACAAGCTCACGAAATACCGTGAGCAAGGATGGCTAATTAATCTTCCTGCGGCTGTATACCAATATAGCAGCCAACCTGATTGATGAATTTATTTAAATGCACCCGCAGAAAAAAATTTTTGTAGTAAATATTAATTTGACAGCCAACACCACTTCAAAAAGAAAACATCTTTATATGCAACCCGGAAGGAATTCATTAATTCAAGCAAATTTTGTTTTCTGTAAATATGCAGATACTTTGAAGTGGAACTAAAAAAATAATTTAGTTAGCGCCTGATCTGAAAAAATGCAGGCAGGTTAAGCTTCGCTTCGTGAGATATTTAATTTTTTCAACCGTGAACGAAGTGTATTTGGGTGCAATCCTAATTTAATTGCTGCGCCATCATCTCCATTTATTTTCCAGTTGGTATCCTTAAGCACCTTCAGAATATGTGCACGTTCTACTTCTTCAATGGAGAAAGATAACACCGATGTTTCTGTATTCACCCAATCAAGTTTTAAGGTGCTGCTTTGAGAAGAGATCGCTGATCGTTCAATTACATTAATCAGTTCACGTATATTTCCCGGCCAGGGATACTCAGTTAAACGAATCATACTTGCTGCAGAAATATTATCAATACCCTTGTTATGCTCAACTGAAAATTTTTGTACAAAATATTTTATCAGCAACGGAATATCTTCTTTGCGGTTTCTTAAAGGAGGAATAGTAATAGGAAATACATTTAAACGATAGTACAGATCTTCCCTAAACTGCCCGGTCTTTACCTGTTGTAAAAGATCTCTGTTTGTTGCTGAAATTATCCTCACATCCACTTTAATGGATTGTTCACTGCCTATTCTTTCAAACTCGCCGGCTTGAAGCACCCTCAATAATTTTGGCTGAAGCACCAGAGGCAATTCGCCAATTTCATCCAGGAAAATGGTACCGCCGTCTGCCAATTCAAACCTGCCTTTGCGTGCGTGCAATGCGCCGGTAAACGCACCTTTCTCATGACCAAACAATTCACTTTCTATCAATTCAGGCGGCAAAGCAGCACAGTTTACTTTAATAAAAGTTTTATCGTTTCGGTAGCTGTGCTTATGAATAAGATTTGCAAAGAGTTCTTTACCTACACCGGTTTCACCTTCCAGCAGTACCGTTGCATTTGTTGCTGCAACCTGTTTTGCTTTTTGAATGGCATAAAGAAGCGCCTGACTTTCTCCTATGATACCAGTTTCATTCTGTGCCTCTAACTGAACGTCACTTAAAAGAAGACTCTCTTTTTCAAGTTCATTCTTCAACTGTTCTACTTCTTTAAAAGCTTTTTCCCTGGCGGTAATGTTTAAACCAACGCTCATAGTTGCTGTTATATTCCATGCTTTATCATACACAAAAACATTGGTCCATTCAACAACCAGATTAGTTCCGTCTTTTGCAACAAGATGGCTTATCCAATGCGCTATTTTTTTTTGCTCTACATTTTGAATATAAAGGGATTTGCGTGCCTCCACTTCTTCTTTTGGAGCAAAACAATCAAACCAGTTTTTTCCGGTGAGTTCAGATAATGAATGATAACCCAATTGCTCTACGGTGTATGGATTTAAATATTGTATTTTTCCTGTATTATCAAGCTCTACAATAAGCAACTGAAAGCTTTGTACAAGCGAATCCCATCGTACATTTCCCCAATGCAAAATTTTCTCAAGCCTGAATTTTTCAAAAATCTCAGTTCTTAACTGAACGCCTATTATAAGGATAAATGAAAGTGGATACAGATTAATAGGAAAAAAAAGTTTGGTGCCAAAGACTTGTCCGAAATAATTATTGCCAAGTTGATTAATTGCTCCAAGTGTGAACAAAACGGCAAGAAAAGACATAGCAAAAATAAACCAGCGGCCTTTATTTTTTTTGCCTTTCGCTATTTGTGTAAACGCTGCATAAAACCCATAAGCTATATTTAGCATAAACGCTAACAGCATAACTAAAACCCAAACAGGTTTTGGGTTATCTGTTTTGGCAAAACACATAACCAGGTAGGCTATCAATATACATATATTTATAGCAACAGGTATTATTTTTTTCGTGAGGCCGCAGTACAATAAAATAAACCAGGGCAGTAAAGCGGAAAATGAAAAATTAAAGATTCGTTTAATAATAATTTGTAACGGATAGGGAGCTTTATCGTTAAGTATAAATCCAATAGGTGGCAGCAGAAAGAAAATACACATGCTTAAGCACATAATACCGAAAATAAGATCGGCTTTATCTCCCTCTTTATGTAAACCAATGAATAAGTTTATTGTTCCAATTCCAAGACATGCGCCTGCAGTAAGAAGGGCTATTATCGTGTAAAACGTTTCCATTTAAAAAAAATGAAATGAAATTGTATGTGTTTTTCAGTGTTCCCTGATCAATTTGCTGATAGCAATGAATGACTATGAATTATTCTATGGTGCCTGGTAATTATTCTACGGTATTTGGTCAGCAAAATCTTTTTCAGAATAACGGTTAATTAAATTCAAATGTACACCTTTAGCGATGAAAAAAATTTCTGACTGTTTCAAAAAATACATTATTATGTTGCTTTCTAAAATGCCCTGGCGATAAGTCTTTCACAGGATTGATAAACTTATTGATGATATATTACTGTTGTACTGTAGAGGAAGAAATGAAATAGAGGTTTAATTAATAATAGAATTAATTGTTGATTAAAATTTAAAATGATCTAAGAAGTAAATTGGTTGAAGTAGTTCTTTAATTTATAATTGCCTGGTCCAAAATTTTAAGTAGAGAATGAGGAAATAATTTAGCAGGGGCTTGAATACGATAAACACTTACCTGCAAATATTAAAATCTAAAACCTACGCTTACGCTGTATCTGAATCCAAAAGACCAGAAAGCTTCATTACCGGAGTGGTTTACACTATGATCGCCACTCAGGTCATTTAACAATGGAAATTTCTCCTTTATCGCATCAATAACTTTTTTTATGGCTTCATTTTCATCAAAATCCGGCAGGTTGTTATCAAGCTTAGCTTTAAAATCATAATGTGTCAAAGCCGGACCAAATACAATTGCATCCAATACCCATCTTCTGCCAAATACAAACTGGTAACCCATTTCAGCTCCAACGTTAAAGAAATTAATGTGGGTGCTAAGATTGGCATCTGATTGCATGCCGGTTGAATCAGTATGTATAAGCTTCCTATCGCCGGTAAATTGATATAAACTCATATAAGGCCCAAGGTAAATTCCATGCGGAGGACTGTACTTATTTTCCTTCAACATGTAAAACCTGTATTCGGCTCCTAACATATATCCTGACTTTTTGTTTTGATTAGAAAGATTTGTGTTATCCAGGTTAAGACTTAGATTGGCAGGAAATTCATTGTATCCTGCAAAAACACTTAAACTTTGATTGGTTCCTGTTAACCGTTCAAAACTGAACTGAACAGCATTATTATATAAAACACTTGTAGTAAGATTAATTTTAACCGTATTCCTCAACTGGTTCTTTTCCTGTGCATTTGCATACATTGAAATGATCATGCAGAAAATAAATAAAAAATAAACGGGTTTTTGAAGCCTGTTTGTTTTGCAATTTTGTTTCATAAAAAATTGTTTAGAATGAGCCATCAAAAACTAAGAATTAGTCATCATTGTTTATCGAAATTAACCAGACCATATATTAACCGATTGTATAATTAATTTTAAAGAGTTTAAGGTTATTCAGTAAAAATGAATTCATGCAATTCTTTTTCAAGTTCCTGCCGGATGCCTTTATATTCTTCAAGTGATTCCTGTTTTTCAGAAGACTCTTTTTTAAAATTTTGCAGGTATTGCATGCATGTAAAGTAATCAAAGCAAAGCGTTCTGAAATCTTCATCAGATTCGTAAAGTTCTTCAATACGATCGGCTTGGTTTGGAAATTTTTGCTTTACTATTTTTAATTGTTGATTCAGCGACTCCATGCTGCTCCTTTTTTCAATTATGAAATATTCAAAGACTTTAGTTTAGAAATGCATTATCTTATTAATGGCCGCATGCTGCCTGATTTTTCCATTTATTATCCTTAATCATAAAGCGCTGTTTTATATCAGGTTTTTTACGAGATGCAGCTTTCAATGGCTGCTATGCTTTTTTAAATTTTGCTGCAAGCGAAAGTTAGAAAAATGTTTTTTCATTCCTGCTAATTTGCCTTATTTAACCGTTACATGCGTAGTATAAATTACAATGCTTACAAATAGTTGTTTAAAAGAGCAATTTTATGTATGGTTTAAAAAAATTTATGAAGTACTTGAATTATTTTATCCGGTTGCTTACAACTTTCCCGCATAAGAATAACTAATGTTTTAAATAAAAAAGATTCAAGATGGAAATCCTGAATCTTGTTGTCCAAAAATTGAGAAAAATAAAAAAGATTTTCAATTTATTGCCCGAACATAATACCTATATTAACGCCCCAGTTTTTAAAGCTGTTGCTGTTTATCAAGTCCGTCTTGTTTGTTGCATAGCTATAATTTGCTCCCAAAACCAATCCCCAGCCTGAATGTGTTTTGGCAATAAAGCCAAATTCCGGCCTTGCCACAAATCCCCAATTGTTTTCCTCGTTCACATAAACATTATAATACAGGTCTTGTTCCAGATACTGGGCGCCCAACGCTATACCAAGATAAGGCTGGAATCTTTTCCTTTCTTCAAAATAATAATGAAATGTTGCTGTAAAAGGTACCTGGTAAACCTGCGCAATAAAATCGCTGGTAACAGCACCATTGCCATCAGGCTTTTCTAAAGTTTGCCTTGGAATATGCTGTTCATAAGTGGACCAATCCAAAGCTAACCCTACTGACATATTTTTCTCATGTAAAAAATGCCTGTATTCAATCTTGCCGCCGGCAAAACTTGTTTTGTTTAAATAATCATTATTGGTTGGAAAATTAATATTCCAGGTAATTCCCATCAGGTCTTTTTGCGCAATCAATGCAGTTGCAAACAGAAATAACAGTGATGTTATAATTATTTTTTTCATGAATTAAGTTTAAAAATGATTATTGTGTTTGTACATAAGGAGATTGATCAAAAGCCTGGTTTATTGCTTCTATGCCCAATTGAATATCGTTATTGGTATTGCCCAGACCACCTGACATTACAGAACTCCAAAGAACAGATAACTGTGTATTTGCCGAAGCATTTTTAAGATCAATCATATCGAGAATAATTGTTCCTGTGGGTATGCTGTAAACAGCGCCATATCCATAGTACGGCGGATATCCGCAATAGCCCCAATAACAACCACCCCAATATCCCCACCAATAGCCGGGGTATACAACTCCAATATTCAAATCTTTAATTGCAGTAAGACCAAGGCCAAGATCAGGGTGGAGATGATTATTTGGTACAAGCGTATAACCACGGGCATCCATGGCTGCTTTTACTGTACTTACCAATTGCTTTGCATCGGCATCAGTCCAAAGGCTGTCGTTTGGATTAGTTGTTATAAGCGCTATGGTATCTGAAATATAATAGGTTTTATAACTGCCGAAATTTGCACCAGGTTCTTTTGAGGTTTGAACTACGAAACTATTGGATAAACTACCTGTATCAGGATATTTGCGGCATGATAAAAAAGCCATTATTAAGAAAGGGAGAAAAAAATATTTTAGTTTCATTTTAAAAAATTTGGAATGAAAAATTGCTGTTCAAAATTAACTTACATGCTGCTGCTTTTTTCTTACCAGGCGCGTTTTACCGTTAATTGAAGCAAGCATTAAACGGTATTATTTAGTTGTAAAGCAGCAAAATCAACCGTTTAAAAACAAACAAAACACTGAAGAATCTATTTGTATGAAACACCTAGTGCAGGCTGAACAGATATGTTACCCTATATAAGATTGTTGCTAAAAAAATATAAGAGAAGAATAAAGTTTTGATCCGCTCCAACATTGAAAGTTTTTTGATATGCGCAGATTTTTTTAAAAAAATTAGCAGCAGTGAAGGTTTACGGTAAAACGTCTCCTGTTAGCTCTTTAACCTGATTTAATGCTTTACTTTATTCTGTTAATATCTCCCATGCTTCATTAATAAATTTTATTTTTTTAATTTTTTAAAACAACTAATATGAAAGGCTTTTTTTTATGCATCCTTCTTGCTGCATGCGTTACCTCTCAATTGCATTCACAAAACATGAGATTAAATGCTTATGGAGCATATATTTTTGATGACGGTGTAGACAACGGTTACACTTCTAACACCCAGGGCTATTTCAATGGAACGGTGAAAGGAGGTTTTTTATGGGGAGGTGGTTTAGAATTCCGTTTGCATGATTACTATGGATTAGAATTGCTATATCAGCGGCTGGATACACATGCCCCGGTTGACTATTATCCCTTCAATGGTACCAGAACGAAAAGTGCCAACGTAGACCTGGGAGTGAATTATATCATGATAGGTGGAGTAAGGTCTATGCAACGCCCAGGCTCCAAAGCAGAGCCATTTGGTGGGCTTATGTTGGGTATGGCAATCATTAATGCAGATGATCCTGAAACACAAAGCTCAAGCAACGCAACAAAATTTGCGTGGGGCGCAAGGCTTGGCGCAAACATATGGGCATCAGACAGAGTGGGTATAAAACTCCAGATGCAATTTCTTTCAGTTCCGCAGGGTGCCGGTGGCGGATTATACTTTGGAACAGGTGGTGCAGGTGCAGGAATAACTACATATTCAAGCATCTTTCAATTTGTATTGGGCGGAGGGCTTGTTTTTAAATTGGGAGGAAATGAACATCACACACAACCGCAAACACCGCAATAAGTAACAATGCGCTTTTGCTAACTAAATGCTTTTAATTTATCAATTGTTCTGAAATAAACAGGTATTAACTTAGGTTAACACCGCAGGATAGTTTTCTCTATGAATATATTGTTCCAGAGTATTGCTCTTAAATGAACAAAGTCTTTACATTATTGCAATTTATTCTTTGAATGATGTGTACTTAAATTTCTGCCCACCTACGGAAGCTTCATACATCAGGCCGCCCTTTTCCTGGGTAAACACCATTACACCACTTGTATATTTTGCAGTGGCAGAAGCCCCGGCCGTTACAGCCACCGCAGAAACCTGTGCGGTAAATTCTATCTTATTTTGTTTGAAACGGTCAAGCGTTTCTTTATTTTCAAAAAAGATAACTTCACGGTATGCCTGTCCGCCGAATTGAAAACCCACAGTTACCTGTTTCATATCTGCTTTGCCGATGATAGTTCCCTTTTCATATACAATACCATTACCAGACGCGCCGCCAATACCCATTGCGCCTTTGCCAATATTTGGAAAAGCGACATACCCATAAGCACTGTCAAATACATTTTTCATCAGCTTGTCTGTATCCACAAAAGCCTGGATGGCAGTGGCAGCATCTTCAACTAATTTCTTATCCTTGCCGTATTGGGCCTGGGAAGTACTTGAATAAAAGAATGCCGAAATAATGAGTAATAGATTTGTTGCGAGTGCAGGAATCTTTTTCATATCAGGTTATATTTTGCTTATGCAAAAATGAAATAAAAATCCTATCAACTTGCATTTTATTATTCATAATTAAAAACAAATTCATTTGGATAAAATTGTTATTAAAAACCCTGAAACAGTTGTTAATCGCATAAAAGCATTAAAAATTAAACCTGTATTGCAGCCCACCTATAAATTGGGTACGGCTTCCCAGGAAACCATATTCTGCACGTATCATCCAGCTCCGGTTTATCTGGAACTGTGTACCGATAAGAAAGTTCCATTTATCTTTTGGTGTTTTGTCAAGCGAATATTGAATACTTGAACTACCTGCATTTGTAACAGCTTCAGACGCTGCATCCAGTATGCCACCTGCCTTTGCAAGCGCTGCATTAGCTGTATTGTATTTTGCAACATTTATTGGATTTCTTTGATCAGCGGGACTAAGTTCCCCCCACCATGCATCTACTTTTTGCTGACTTTGTGCAACCTTCGTATAACCCGTATCCAGTTTTTTACCCCATTCATCAATGGGGAACAAGTCGGCAGTGTTTAAACTACCTGCAGTAGTGGAACTTAATTTAACCCTGAAACCGCCTGCCCAAATGGCCCAGCTTCTTTCAGGATGATTTGCCCAGGTAATGTTTTTGCCGATCCTTGGTCCAAATATAGAAACGAAAGCAGGCTTATCCAATGCACTGATATCAGACCATGTAAAATTCATATCGAGTATAATAAAAAAACCTCCAACACCAACTGTTGGCGTTATACCAAAACCATAAGTGGTGGCATTAAAATTTGCCTTTGTTTTAAGATCCAGTATTTTATTCCAGGTTGAGCTGTCAGGTACCCAAATCCCGGCGTCTATTGCGGTTGAAGTTTTGGATTTGGCCAATATAGCATATACATTCAGAAAGGGAAACACCCAGATGTCTGGCCTGATATTTATGCCGTTTGATGTTGCGACAGCATTATTAAATCTTACAATTTGATCGAGATTATATTTAGGGCCATTGTTGAATCCTACCTGTAAGTTGCTGATTAAAATATCTGATTGCTGATTAATATACTGAGCGCTGAAACCAGCTGATTTTGGAAGCTTAAATCCTTTTTGGGCCACTTTCTTGCCCCATATCGGCAGCAGGTATGGATACTCTGCAGTTTTTAAACTGTCAATCAACTCTGCATTCTTTTCACCAACTATTTTGTCTGTAGTGTATTGAGCAAAAAGGGATGTGCCTAAGACACTAAAGAATAAGATTAACAGTAGTTTTTTTTGCATGGCCTGGAAATTTATCAAATGAGTATAAAATTATAAGACCTCTTTTGCAAATGATGATTTAGCATGCATGTAACCGTTAAATGAAAGGGAATGCGTTGCTTTTTTTGGGTTGAATTGATATAACTATTGCTCATCCATACCGGAAACCTTTATGCCGGAAGAATAAAAAACAGGAATGATCTGGATGAGCCACATAATACAGCTATCATTTTAGCGGCTTAGCAATAGTACCCACAAAACGGATAACAGCGGTCCCAGTATTCCCACCAAAAGACCGGGTATCCTGAAGTCCTTCTGTTCTAAAAACCCGGTGCTGTATACAATAGAAGTTGCAGGCGATGATACAGGAAGTAATAATGCAGTTGAAGAAGCCAGGGCTATAGCAAGTGCCGTTTGTTTTTCCATACCCGGAAGCAGTGCAAATCCAAACGGAACCAACACCGTGCAAGTGGCCGCATTGCTCATGAAATTGGCAAAGATCATAGAAGCATATACAAGAATAAACATGAAAGCTACAGGGTTTAAATGCATTGTTCTCATTTGACCTGAATAATGCTCTAATATACCGGTGGATTGAAGCGCTTCACCAAGAGATAATCCACCAGCTACTAAAAACAGCGTATCCCACGAAAAGGTTTTTATATCATCGGCAGTGGTTATACTGCTTACTGTAAATGCCACAATCGGTATAGCCGCTATAGCAGCAACGGAGATATGATGTAAAGAACTGGTTAACCATAACACCACTGTTATGATCAGTACAATCAAAACAGTATTGCGTTGAAAGTTTGATCCTGACTGTGTTGCTTCTTGTTTACTTTCCAAAAATGCAAGAGAAACCGGGCTTGGATCCTTCACATATATCCAAAGCAACACCAGGCAGGTAAGCGCAGTAAGCACAACTGCAAGAGGAACGCCATACAACATCCAGCTTAAGAAATCTACATTGATATTATTGTCACCTAATATTCCAACAGCAATAGCATTTGAAGAAGTTCCGATAATGGTACCCATTCCACCCATAGTTGCTGATAAAGAAATGCCAAGCAATAAAGCTTTATTAAGTCCCGGCCTGTTGGCTGCCTTCATTAAAGGTATTAGCGTAACAACCATCATTGCTGTAGTGGCAGTGGCTGACATGATCATAGAAAAAATCATAGCAGTGAACATAAAAGCAATAATAATATTCCTTGGTTTTGTTCCTGAAATTTTCAATGTTAGTCTTAAAAGTTGCTTATCGAGGTTCGTTTTAGTCATGGCGGCTGCAAGAAAAAAACCGCCCAGCAACAACCAGATAATATTGCTTGAAAAAGTATTTACATACCGGTTTATTGTTTCAGGTGCATCATTCAAATATGGATTGCCAAGGGTAAAAACCAGATAAGCCATAATAAGAAGTGCTACCGCAAAAGCAGGGATGGCCTCGGTAAGCCATAGCCCGATGGAGAAAAACAATAAAAACAATACATATAGTTGTGATGTAGTGAATGCCGGTTCTTTAAGTAACCATGTTAATGCTAATGCGATAACTAATGATCCTATGAAATAATAAACTGATTTCAGGCTTTTATTCTTCGGGATAATTTCCATTGGTTACATGTTTATGATTTGATAGTGCTGCACTTCAAAAACCAATTTCACTTTTTTATTAAACAACCTGATGATCACTACACTTTTTACCGTAAAATTCAAATCGGCTTAACTGTAAAGCCTTTTACATAGCTATAACGTCCTTGCTTCTTCGCTACCTTGTTTGAGTTACAATGCTTTCGGCATTACTCATTACTCAAAAATTTCACAATGAAAAATGGATACTTCAAAATTATAGGTATAGCCTTTTTACTGCCTGTATATATTAATCTTTCTGCACAAACCCGTACCGAACATGATCTTTTAGGCGATAAGCAAATTCCAGACACCGCCTATTACGGCGTACAAACAGCAAGGGCACTGGAAAATTTCCAGGTGAGTGGGGTACTTACCAAAGATTACCCGGATTATGTGAATGCTTACGCCATGGTAAAGCTGGCGGCAGCACGGGCTAATACACAGGTAGGCAGAATGAAGCCTGAAACACTTGCCGGTATTGAAAAGGCTTGCCAGGCAATTCTGGATGGCAAATACCACGACGAATTTTTAGTAGATATGTACAACGGTGGTGCGGGTACTTCTGCCAATATGAATTCCAACGAAGTGATCGCCAACATTGCCCTTGAAATGAATGGCCACAAAAAGGGAGAATATACTATTATCGAACCGCATGATGATCTGAACATGGGTCAATCAACCAACGATGTTTACCCGACCGCTATTCATGTTGCATTACTGTTGTATAACGATAAAGTGTTGCAGGAAGCAAAAGCATTATCAGCATCATTTCATAAAAAAGGCGATGAGTTTAAAGATGTCCTGAAAATGGGGCGCACAGAAGGCCAGGATGCAGTGCCTATGACCGTAGGCCAGGAGTTTCATGCTTTCGGTAACCAATTAGATGCAGCTATAGATGTACTTGAAAAATCAGAAGCCTATTTATGCGAAGTGAATATGGGCGCTACCGCAATCGGTACAGGTATTACCGCATCTCCCGGTTATGCTGAAAAATGCGTGGCAGAACTGGCAAAAATTACAGGCAAGCCTATGGTGCTGGCACACGATCTTATTGCGGCAACATCAAGCATGCAGGCTTTTGTAATGTATTCTTCTGCACTGAAAAATCTTGCTGTTACCATGTCGAAGATATCCAGCGACCTTATCTTTCTTGCTTCAGGGCCGCGCAATGGCATTTTCGAGATCAATCTTCCTGCATTGCAACCTGGTTCGTCCATCATGCCGGGTAAAGTAAATCCTGTAATGCCGGAGTTAATGAATCAGATATGTTATAAAGCTATTGGGAATGATGCTACGGTTACGATTGCTTCGCGGGATGGTTTGTTACAGTTAAACGCATACGAGCCCGTAGTGGCTGTTTCCATTATGGAATCCCAGACACTCTTTTATAAAACCTTGCCATTGTTTCGCGCTAATTGCATAGATGGTATTACTGTAAACAAAAATGTACAGGAGAATTATATAAACACCACTATTGGTATTGTTACCGCACTGAACCCTGTGCTGGGTTATGAAAAAACAACGGAACTCGCTAAAGAAGCATTACAATCAGGCAAAGGCATTCTTGAATTGATCCGCGAGAAAAAACTGCTTACTGAAGACCAGATAAAGCAATTAATGGATCCGGTTAAGCTTACCTCACCAACAGGACCAACTAATATAAACGGGCAGTATGAAAAAAATGATGAAAACCAATAAAAGCAAAGAACAATAAAAAACATTCATTAAAAAATAAACAAGTAAAACATGAAAAAGTTACTATCATTATTAACATGCCTCATTTTCATTATACAAATGCAGGCACAACAATTACCAAAAGTGATAATTCTCGCCACCGGCGGAACTATTGCAGGTGTAGGCACTTCTTCAACAAGCGCAGGTTATACTGCAGGAAAAATTCCCATAGATGATCTTATCGGTGCAATACCCGCTGTAAAAAAGCTCGCTAACATTACAGGTGAACAAATTTCATCTATCGGCAGCCAGGATATGACCATTGATATCTGGAAAAAACTGGCGGTTCGTATTAACCAGATCTATGCAAACCATGAAGCAAACGCTGTTGTGATTACGCATGGCACCGATACACAGGAAGAAACCGCGTATTTTCTTGATCTTGTAGTGCCTTCTGATATGCCTGTTGTGCTTACAGGTTCTATGAGATCGTCTACAGCCATCAGTGCAGACGGTCCAAAGAATTTGTATGATGCTATTACGGTTGCGATTGATCCAAAAACAAAGGGCAGGGGAGTATTGGTAAGTTTTAATGAAGGCATATTTGATGCGAGAGAGGTAATGAAGATGAGTACCAGTTTTACAAACGCATTTGGATCTCCCAATACAGGTGCTGTTGGGCACGCCTTTGATAGTAAAGTAGAATATTACTCCAAAGCTGAACGTGAAGTAAATACAACTTTTAAGATTACAGCAGATACAAAATTGCCTGTAGTGGATATTGTTTACATGTATGCTGGCGCACCTGCTGCCAACATAGACGACATGATAGCCAGGAAAGTAGACGGGATAGTAATAGCCGGTGTAGGAAATGGCAATTTCAACACAGCTTACATGGATGCTGTAAAACGTGCTGTAGCAGCAGGTATCATCGTTTGCCGTGCCAGCCGCGCTCCTTCAGGCAGGGTGGTGTTGCATGATGAAATCAATGATGACGAATTAGGCACCATCGTTTCAGATGATCTGACGCCTCAAAAAGCAAGGATAATGCTGATGCTCGGCTTAACCCAGACAAAAGACAAAGCACAACTTCAGAAATATTTCTTCCAATATTAGTATGAGACAAGGCAGCAATTAACGGATTTAACTGGTCATACAGCTTAATCCGCTGATTACTTAATCTTGTTCATTTACACTATGCAATTATCATCTAATGAAAATAAAAAGGCAGCCGGAGATACATTCCCCGGCTGCCTTTTTCCCTGCAAAAAACATTCAATGATTCCATTATGGTCGCTGACCCTTCTGTTGTACTTGTTGCCATGCATAGTGCATGCGCAGAAGGACACACTTCTTCCAAATGGTACTGATGGCCTGTTATTTACACCCCGGGCAGCAGATACAGTTTTCATAGACAAAAAAAGCGACCTGGCAGCAAATGAATTTGAGGGTAAATATGCCACGTTCAGAATAGGAATGGGTTATATTGGTGATTTCACCGGCTATTCCCAGGATAAAGTTTTTAAACAACAAATGGATTCTGCAGGCCTTGATCTTTCACCCCATTATCAAACGAGAGATTTTCGTATTCTTGGTAGCGGCCGCTTTCTTAAAAGCAAACGGTATCTCGCTTACAAATTTGCTTATATGTACGATGGTGACAAGAAGGTATGGATGATACGTGAGACCGGGCTCACGATTGGTGTTCCTGAGTTAAAAGGAAATATATTCGTCGGTCGTACCAAAGAAGGTTTTTCAATGATCAAAGTAATGAACGGGCATTCTGGTTTGACCAACGAAAGACAAATGGCATTGGATCCGGCTCCTATTTTGGCTGATGGCATTAAATACATGGGCTATTATCCAAAATCAAGAACATTTTTGAACCTCGGCTATTTCAATGATGTGCTTTCAAAAGGCCAGTCATTTTCAACTTTCTCCTGGCAGTGGGTGGCAAGAGCAGGATGGCTGCCCATTTACAATAAAGAAAACAACAGCATTTTGCATATCGCCGGTGAAATACAATATGGCAAACCTTTGAATGATCAGTTCACTATTAAATCCCGCCCTGAATCAAACCCAACACCGCAATTAATAAATACCGGTGCCTTTGCAGCAGACAAAAACTTTACGTACGGCGGTGAGATTTATTACCGCACAAACAGTTTCATGATAGGCTCTGAAGTTATTTCTCATAACTTCTATTCCAAATCAACCACCAACCACCAGTTTAACGGTGGCGATGTTGTGGTGTCTTACTTCTTTACCAAAGATGTGCGGCCATATAACACTATTGGAAATATTTTCGGATTTGTGCCCGTAGAAAAATCTGTATTCAAAGGCGGATGGGGGGAGATTGAAGGGGTGCTGCATGTTTCAACATTCAACCTGAACGATAAAGACATACAGGGTGGCCAGTTCACACGCATTACACCGATGGTAAACTGGTACCTTACAAAAGCATTGCGATGGGAGCTTGTGTATGGCTACGGCATTTTAAAGAGATATGGTGTAACCGGCCATGTTCAATTCTTTGAAACCCGTTTCCAGATAACATTGATGTAACCAACCTTGTGTTATTTTTTTGCATGCTAACTTGAGAAGCCACGCAATAGGGGTTGACAACCTGATTAAATTATTCCCGAAGCAAGAGGTAAATTAAAAACACAATCAAGTTGAGCGTTATGCCCAACTTGATTGGGCATCTCATACTTAAACTCTAAAAACCTGATAATTTATTTTTTTTTTGATTCGTATTAGATTGATATTGAAAATTCAGCTAAAAACATATACTAAAAAGGCAGCATGCAATTACTGCGTGCCGAGGCTTGTTAGAAATGGAGCAAAGTATATAAACAATGGAGCAAAGTATATAAGCAATGGAGCAAAGTATATAAGCAATGGAGTAAAGTATATAAGCAACGGAGCAAAGTTTATAAACAATGGAGCAAAGTATATAAACAATGGAGCAAAGTATATAAACAATGGAGCAAAGTATATAAACAATGGAGCAAAGTATATAAGCAACGGAGCACCGACTTGATGAGTTTCTCCTGATTTCTGTCGTAAACTGAGTGATTTCTGTCAGAAATTTCAGATTTCTGTCGTAAACTGGGTGATTTCCGTCAGGTATGGTGTAATAGGGCACGTTCAATTCTTTGAAACACGCTTCCAGGTTACATTGATGTAGAGAATAATGCAAACGGTTAAATTAATAGTTTTTTTTTGTCCTTCAAAAAAACTATAACTGAACCGGGTTAATCCGAACTTTTTTTATGCTCAACACAACCTGCCAAACAGGCAAACGGTGGTGTAAACAACATAATGCCAATTTCAAACCCGGCACCATTATGTCCGCCAAACTCCTGTCCATAGGTTAAAGCAAAAACAGCATACCGGCTCGGTTCCCAACGCGGACCAACTTTAAATTCAGGGATGGTTCCTGTTTCCCCCGCTGCTCCAAACACTTCGCCCACCACCGACCATTCAGGATTTTTAGGAAACCATGGAGACCAGGCCACGCGGGTAGAATAAGTAAATCCCCAGGCAGATGTTTTTTTTTCACCGTAATTCCTGGTCAAACTTGCGCCCGGCATAATGTCCCATGAAACTTCATTATTAAAAAGTGGTATGGTTACAGGTGTATTCATCCAAAATGTCTTGAATGCGTCTTTTGCCCTTAGCTCTTTATCAATAGTTCCGGGAAACATTCCTGTGCCCATTTTAACGGCGGCACCACCTGTCTGTGCTTTATTTTGATAGAACATATACTTCCCGTAAAACGAGGTTGAATAGCCATCGTTGGTAGTAAGATCGTTATCATTATTGTACAGGTATGCTGCCATCGTAAACTCCCATTTCGAAAAAAGGGAGTAGGTGTTCATGAGCATTGTATTGCGCTGCCCGAAAGTAGGAATAATGGTTAGGGTACCATGAGGTTTTGACAGCCAGCTATCTGAGTTGAACTGCTGGGCATTTGCATGAATTATTGACGTAATTATTAAAAAAAATAACGCAGCTTTTTTAATTAAACCCGAATTTGTTTTGATGGGAAATGACATATAACAAGTTGTTGATGGGAGAATTTCCATTATCTAAAAAGTAATCACTATAAAGAATAAAATTATGATGGCTCTTTTGCAAATGCTGATATGAACAGTATGTAACGGTTAAATGAAATTAGCAGCAGCTATTTTGTAATCTGAAGAAAAAACAAATTTTTCACGCTGGTTAATAAAAATAATAGCTTACTCCAAACAGGATGCCGTAGTCTAATTTGCTGTTTCCTTCAACTGGGGGTTTGCTGTCGTAGTTGTTGTAAAATTCAAGGCTTAGTTTGAAATTCTTTATAATTTCCCAATTCACATTTGTGCTGCCATCATTACGAAAGCGGTCTTGCGATAAGCTATAATAAAATGACTGAGACATCAACAGGTCAATCTTTGGTTTTGTGAACCTGAAGAAATTAAATTCAAGCTGCCCATAAAATTCACTCAGTGTTCCTGTGGTAACTTTTTCTGTACTTTTTTCCTGGTTAAATACAAACCCTGTTCTTGCCCAGGCATAAATATATTGTGTAGTAACAAATTTATTACCTATACCAAGGCCTTCCTGGTAACGTCTTTGCAAACCAAGTTCAAGATTTCGCTGGTAATTCAAAAACACGGTGGCAAACCATGTTGGTGTGAAGTAATAATTGTTTTTGATGTAAAAATTTTCATTATCCCTGCTAAAGCTTGTGTCGGTAATCGTGTATATGGCAGACACGTCTAAAGTAATCAATTCCTTTTTATAAGAGTAGGTAAGATTGCCATCAAAATTCAGTCTTCCAAAATGGCTTGACTTTGTATAGTTGTAGCCCATTCCAACATTACCCGCAAATCGTTGTAAGAAGGCATTCCCCGATGGGTACATTATCGAAATGCCTTGCAGATATAATAATGTCGTGTCACTGCCATTGGTCATTTTTGCATAACCATGCCCACTATAAGAAAGTAATCTTCCATAAAAAACATTTCCATTAACAGTTTCAACCCGGAATATTTCCCTTACAGCAGCCATTGTTTTTATGCGTCTTAGTTGAACGGTAATATCTCCTGCATCATCAGGATCGAAAGTGACTACGCCCAATTTTATTTTTTTTATTTTGCCTATCAGTATTCCTCCGTTGTTGAAAAAAATAGTATCTCTCAAATCTTGTGCAAAAGACAGAGTTGTTACAGAAACAAGAAAGTAAATCAATACGACTTTTTTCATTCAATTACAACGAATGCATTGTAAGTAAGTTATTAATTCTACACACTGCTGCTCCTTCATCTCACTTTACCGTTAAATGTCTTTATCCATTACCGTAAAGTGTCTCTAATCATCTTTACTTTTCCATATACATTCTACCTTGGCTGTTAATAATTACTGAGCTACCATAGTTGGCGAATTAGATAAAATTATAAGCAACGTAATCAATTAAATTATTTCTTCATTTCTTAAAAATACCTGTATGAAATTAAAACTATTACTTGTAATTGCGCTGCTTATAGCTGCCTTTTCATCCCGGGCGCAAGACACATCCCTGGTAAGAAATCTTGAAATTTATGGCTTTGCGATGACTGACATGGGATACAATTTCGACCAAATCAACCCTGCGTGGTCAGATGCTTTGCGTATTACCAAACTTCCGTCTTATAAAGATCAGTTTGCACCGGATGGCCAGGTTTTTTTTGGTGTGCGACAATCAAGGTTTGGGGTAAAAGGTTATACGCAAACACCAATGGGTGAGTTGACGGCTGTCTTTGAATTTGATCTGTGGGGTACAGGAGGTGATGAAGGCCAAACAACATTACGTCCACGCAATTTTTATGGTGAACTTGGAAAAGTATTGGTGGGCCAGGCAAATTCTCCGTTCATGGATGCTGATATATGGCCAAATACAGCGGAATACTGGGGGCCTAGCGGGATGGTATTTTATAGAAATATACAACTAAGGTATGCACCTGTAAAAGGCGACAATGAAGTATTTATCGCATTGGAGCGTCCTGGTACCAGTGCAGATAAAGGTGTTGTGGAAACGCCCGAATCGTTAGATAGTGTGAAAGCGCAATTGCACCTGCCCGATTTGTCCGCACACTATAAAAGAAGCGGACCCTGGGGCCATATTCAGATATCCGGCATGTTGCGCGAGTTAAGATGGAAGGATTTTAGTGCCAATGGAAAGGTTAATGGCCATGTTACAGGATGGGGTGTGAACTTCGGTACAGCGATTAATCTTGGCAAATCCGATGTTTTCCGTGGATCATATGTTTATGGAGAAGGCATTGAAAATTATATGCAGGATGCACCGGTAGATGTAGGTACTAAAATCACTTCCTCCGGTTCTATTACGGGTGAAGCATTGCCGGTATCAGGCGTTGTTGCTTTTCTTGATCACTATTGGTCACCTGCGTGGTGCACCTCCATTGGCTATTCAAGTGTCCATATAACAAATACAGACTTAGGTTCTCCCAATGCTTATAAAAACGGGCAGTACGCAATAGTGAATCTTTCTGTTACGCCGGTTAAGAATTTTTGGGCTGTAGCCGAATTGCAATGGGGTGAAAGGCAAAATTTTAGCGATGGATTTAAATCCAATGCAACCAAGGTTCAACTCTCATTCAAATATAGTTTCTCACAGGTTTTCTATAAAAAGAAAGACAATGAAGTTGTTGCTAAAAGCAAAGGCGAGGGTGAGGGTGACCAATAATCAAATTCATTTTAATTAATAAAAATGCTAATCATGAAAAAAAGTATTTTCACAATTCCATGGCGGATGATAACAACCATCCTGATATTAACACTGACGATCTCTTTTCAGCTTAAAGCGCAAACATTAACAAAAGAAAATATTCAGAAAGCATTAGATGATGCATACAATAAATTCAAAGACCTGCAGGAAGGCAAGAATGCAGACTACATAAAAGAACTTGCTAATGTTGATCCCAACATCTTTGGTATTGCATTGGTAACTACGGATGGACAGGTTTACACAAAAGGCGACATCACTTCAATGGTATCCATTCAAAGTGTTTCAAAAGTCTTTACTATGGCTAAAGATATTGAAGACCTTGGACCGCAAGCCATACAGGATAAAATTGGTGTGGATGCAACCGGTATGCGTTTCAACTCTATTGTTGCAGTTGAACTGCAGAAAGGAAAAGAGATAAACCCGCTGGTAAATCCCGGTGCTATTGCAGCAAGTAGTCTTATGGCCGGCGCTGATTCAGCCGCCAAATGGAAAAATATTCTTGACATTCATAGTGCTTTTGCAGGACGGCAACTTTCACTAAACTGGCCTGTATACGTAAGTGAAGCAGGCGATAATTTACGCAACCAGGCAATTGCGCATTTATTGTATGCTTATGGCAGAATGTATTTTGATCCTGTGCAGGCAACGGATATATATACCAAGCAGTGCGCTATTAATGTAAATGCACAGGACCTTGCTGAAATGGCAGCGACATTGGCAAATGGCGGTGTAAACCCTGTAACTAAAAAGAAAGTAGTAAGCCCGCAAACGGTGATGTACACTTTGCCTGTAATGGCAACCGCTGGCCTGTATGATGATTCAGGTATCTGGTTATTTAATTCAGGCATTCCTGCAAAGAGTGGTGTAGGTGGTGGATTGCTTGCAGTTTGCCCGGGCAAGTTTGGAATTGCTGTAGTATCTCCTCCGTTAGATGCAGCAGGCAATAGCGTAAAAGCGCAAAAAGTTATTCAATATGTAATACAGCAATTAGGGGTAAATCCTTATTTGGTGCAGCCTAAACAATAGATATTAAACATTAGAATGGATATAATCAACTACCCGCTGTTAAGGAGAATATTGTGCAGAATTGCAATGATTTGCTTCATAACAACTAAATGCGTTATGGCTACAGCACAGCAAAAGCCACCAGGCAATGTTGATACAACCAATGCAGATCCTTATAGGATCATGCAAGGCCATAGAATAGCACATTCAAAATATGGTGAAGTTAACATCAGGCCTTATACGTATCTCCGTTATCTTAATCAATTGGGATACGCTTCCAGTTACGTAGATGGTTTTGGAAAAACCCAAACTGTTGACAGGCGCCAGGATATCCAGTTAAATAAAGTGAGTATTTACTTTTCAGGCTGGGCTTTTGATCCGAAACTCACTTATTTTCTATATGTCTGGACATCCAATGCATCGCAGGGGCAAGGAGCCCAGGTAGTTGTTGCCGGCAATCTTACTTATAATTTTTGTAAGTATTTCAAACTTACAGGGGGTATTATGTCGCTGCCGGGAGTAAGGTCTACTGAAGGAAATTATCCTTTTTGGTTATCGGTTGATAATCGCATGATAGCCGATGAATATATGCGTCCTTCTTATACCAGCGGAGTACAGGCAAAAGGTGAGGTTACAAAAAAACTGAATTACATGGTGATGCTTGGCAACAACATGAGCACATTGGGCGTTGATGCCGGGCAGATTGATGCCAAACTCAATACACTATCAGCGGCTCTGATTTATTTACCCACCACAGGTGAATATGGTATGTTTAATGGCAGTTACGGCGATTATGATAATCACCAGAAAGTTGCTACCAGGTTTGGCGGTCATTTTACCCGGAGTAATGAAACACGGCAAGGCCAGCCTACTTCTGATGCGTTTGAAAATACAACCTTACGTGTTTCAGACGGAAGTTCCATTTTCGCTCCCAGCCTGTTCGCCAACGGAGTACAGATTGAAGAAGCCAGGGATCAAATGGTTTCTTTAGATGGCGGAGCAAAACTTAAAGGCTTTGCATTGGAAGGTGAATATTATTGGCGGAAGATTGACCAGTTCAAGACAACTAAGGTAGATCCAAATTCTTCCCTGCCGTTTGATAAACTTAATGATAATGGATTTCAGCTTCTTGCATCAGCAATGGTTGTCCCAAAAAAACTCCAGTTGTATACAACTTACTCAAGAATATTTGGTCAATATGGTAACCCATCGGAAGTGAGAACAGGTCTCAATTTCTTTCCGTTTAAACATACCATCTCTGCCCGTATAAACGCACAATTAATTTTTATGAACCAATGCCCTGTTGGAGGCCTGGCATATCCTTATACTGTTGGTGCTAATGGAACTGGTTTTAACCTTGATTTCGAACTTAATTTTTAATCTCAAATTAAAGAGTATCGAAGCTGATTTATAAAGAAAAAGATTTTAGACAAGCGGGGATTTTCGTCCCGCACTTTCTAGTGTGGGGCATTTTTTAAAATTTCAAGCCAAGCCTTTGAGATTTTCTAATACAATGAAAAGAACATGAAAAAAAATCAACTGATATTAATCTTAAACAGGGAAGTATTCCAAAAACATTTGCTTATTTTTCTTCTTTTGATAACAGTCTTTTTTCGTGGCTTAGCTCAAAATTCTACCACTCCGGACACCGCTCTTTTCTACGATTCGCATTTTCATCTTACTAATTATATACAGGAAGGAATAACTGTTCAAAAGTTTCTTGAAGTTATGGGCAATAAAGTGCCTCGTTCAACCTTATTTGGTATCCCGTTGCAACAGCAGTGGGATTATGGAAATTCAGGTAATTACGCACCAACTTATTATCTGCAAACAGATGCGCCATTATATTATTACTCTTTTACTGATGCCTATATTGCTATGCAGTACAGGTCGCTTACCAAAGAGCAACAAGCCCGTTTTGATCCGATGATTACCGGTTTTAATCCTACTGATATGTATGCTGCGGATCATATCAGGAGGGTATTGCTCACATTTCCCGGCGTGTTCAGTGGCATTGGTGAGTTCACTATTCACAAAGAATTTGTTTCACCTAAAATTTCAGGTGAAACTGCAAGCTTACTAAACCCTGCATTGGATAGTATTTTTTCGTTTGCGGGTGAAGTTGGCCTTGTTGTTTTAATACATAACGATATAGATGCGCCATTTCCAAAACCCGGCCAACCGCCATACCAGGCAAAACAGCTTGGCGATCTTTTCAGGCGACACCCAAATACAACTATAATATGGGCGCATTGTGGTTTGGGAAGAATAGTTCGCCCGGTAAAAGATCAATTACAGATAATTGACCAGGCACTTTCTGATCCTGCGCTTAAGCATGTATGTATTGATATATCATGGGATGAAGTAGCAAAGTATATTGTTGCAACACCTGAAACTATTAAAGCTGCTGCCGCGCTCATTAATAAATATCCTGACAGATTTTTATTTGGAACAGATGAAGTAGCGCCTGCAACACAAGACAGTTATTTAAAGGTTTATCGTATGTATGAGCCCTTACTGGCACAACTTACACCAGATGCAAAATATAAACTGCTGAAAGGGAACTATGCACGTTTGTTTGATGCTGCAAGAATAAAAGTGCGTGCATGGGAGCAGCAACATGCAAATGATGAAATGGCAATACCACCATCCACACCAAGTTCGGGCGAAGAAGCAAAATAAAAATGACAATTAAGAACAGTGCAACCACTTGCTAACAAATGATGCTAAATGAAGATCATCACTTTTTTTCACCTTCATTTTTGTCAGAAATTTCCTCTTTTGTAAACGAGCTAATATGCAGTTCCTGCCGGGGAAAAGGGATCTTAATTGCATTTTCTTTGAATGCAAGGTCTATTGCCAAAAGAATAGTGCTTTTTACTGCGGATAGATCTCTTATATTTTTCAGCCAAAAAGATAGTTGCATATCAATAGAACTGCTGTTAAATTGCCTGATAACTACGCTGGGTGCGGGGTTACGCAGAATTCTTTCATCCTTTCCGGGCAACTCCTGTAATATTTTAATTACCTGAATCAGGTTGGTGCCGTATGCTACACCAACATTTATATCAACAGATATGGAAGGGTTTTCGTGCGTCCAGTTTATTAGTTGCCGGTTCAATAAATCACCATTTGGTATCACCACGTTTGCCCCGGCAGCAGTGGTAATAATACTGCTTCTAAATCCAATTGATTTTACCACACCTTTCTGTTCGCCGATCTCTACTATATCGCCAACATTAACCGGTTTTTCAAATGAGATAATAAGGCCGCTCACCAGGTTGTTCACCAGGCTTTGCAATCCAAAACCAACGCCAACGCTTAATGCACTTAAGATGATGGTAAGCCTGTCCATCGGTATGCCAATAGCAGCAAACGCTGCCAATAACCCAATAGTTATGACGGATATTCGTATGATGAGTACCCAACTGCCAATTCCACTTCTTCGGCCAATGCCTGGTTCAGCAGTGTTGCCTGAAGCAAAAAATGAAACCATCCTTGAAATCATTCCTGATAAATAAAGGATCAGGAAAAATTCAAAAATGCTTCCAATGGTAAAGGAAAATTCACCAATTGTTCTTTTTTGAGTGATGAGATTCTTTACGGGAACCGAAATATAATTAAACTCATAAAAATTGCGGGCAAGTAAAATAAACCATCCAATAAAAAGTAACACATAAAATACAGTGGGAGTATTACCGTCTGCACGCTCAAAATTGATATTGAATAACTTCCTGTCTGGCTTGTTATAAACCCTGGCAGTTAGCGCAAAACCCTGGCCAATAAACCGCAACGTCCAATAAAACAATATTACCAGCACTACATTAAAAAAGCCGGCTATCAGGCAGGTTTTAGAAACATTGTACCGGCCATATCCATTGGCCAGGATTGAGGCTGTTTGCATGATAATGCCAAAGCCAATAAAATAGAGCAATAATTTTTCTTTC
Source organism: Bacteroidota bacterium (assembly GCA_013285855.1). GTDB lineage: Bacteria > Bacteroidota > Bacteroidia > Chitinophagales > Chitinophagaceae > Parafilimonas. Next base: position 3,149 of record JABDGW010000009.1, on the reverse strand, counting down.
AGCTCAGTTCTATGCCCACCCAATATTATTGCAGCGCCTGAAAGTATACCGGCAATTGCCAGGCTTACCATTATCCATCTTTCGGGTCTTGTAGCTTGTAAAATAAGCGTATCAACACACGCAATAAGAAAAAGAACGAAGAGAATTAACCAGGCTAACAGCCAGTACCTGGCAACAACGTTTTTTAGTATGAAAACAAAGGATAGCCCCGAAAGAATCCATATCAGCGCAGCAAAAACAAAAGGCGGATCAATAAAAACAAACTGGAAAATATTTAAAACAATAACCAATGCTGATAAAAAAGGGTATTTCAATACCGATTGCTCCTGGTCATTTTTATTCAGCAGGTTTTGTTTTCGCAACCTTCGTTTTAAATTGAACAAAAAAATTGTACATGTAATTACAAGAAGACATAACAGGGTAAGCTTCCCGGTTTCATTCTGCACGTAAAAAATAAAGGATAGCACTGCTTTTATGGTTGAGACTTTAAATATCTCGTTAAAAGGACGAGCATATTTCACCGGGCCATTCAGGTTATTGGTTTCCCTGTTAAATGTTCTTGCGGAAAGTTCATTCTGATAAATTTCGATTTGTTCTATACCGGAAGCCAGTTTGTTTACCAGTATATTTATTGCAGGCTGCAATTCTGATACATCAAGCAGCATTCTTTTTAAAGAACTGTCAATGGGTTTAATCTCCTGTGATACGATAGTCAGCCTTTCTGCATAATGCATTAAAGTTGCGGAATCAGAAGAGAACTGGTACAATACATCTTCTTTGTAAAGAGAGTCAATTGTATTTCTATAGTTAACTAATTTTTTATAATACTGATCTAATGATGATTTTCTTGCTGTTACCCGTATCAGCAGTTCCCGCATTATCTTGTAAGATGTTTCCAGGTTGCGATGCGTTTGCATGGTACCAATGTTGGTGAAAACGCCATCACTTGTAACCTGGTACCAGTTCTTGATCTGGTTTAATTCATAAGTAAGCCCGGTTGTATCAAGCCCATTTTCCAGGTAGTTTTGTGCTTCCAGCGTAAGTTCTTTTATCAATTCAATAGTTGCATCCTGCTGTGTAGCTATGGTGTCTTCACTGTACTCCAGCAGGTTTTTTCTTTGCTCATTGGCCCCGGATTTTTTAATGTAATTAAAAAGATTATTGGATGCTGAATCGTGTTTGATCTCTGCCGAATCCATGGCAGTTTTTTGCGGAATCGGGATTGGGGTTGGAATCTGGATTGGGATTGAATCCTGTTGAGAAAAACCAGTTTTGTGCATTACTAAAAAGAAAGTTATCAGTACAAAATATTTTAGATGTACCAAGCTTATATGCTTTTTAGAAAACTGCATTGTGCCGGTGATTGAAGCCAAACTGAATTGCATTTTTATATATTAAGCACAGATATATTATTCATCAGCATTTTACTTAAGCTTACAAAATTCCTGCTTGTTGAAAGCTATTCACCTGATCCTGAACTAAAGACATTTTAGTATGTTTTATCTTGCTGTGCAAAAGAAAAAGTACGATTCTTTTATCTAATAGCCGCAGTATAGTCCATTTAACGGTTAATTGTTCAATGTCTGTTTCTTCTTCAGAAAGTTTAGTAGTTTCAGTTCTTTGCAATGTTAAATTGATTTTATACATGCTTAAATCCTAACAGAATAAAAAGCTAGATACCGACAATGGAAATTTCTTTAATTCATGCAACGAGTGCGCTTGTACTTTGCATTCTTTTATTTTTCGGAATGCTGGTAATGGTTCTGCTTGGCCGTTTATTGGGTAAACTATGGAAGCAGCAAGAAGTTGAGCAAAAAGGAGGCGTACATTCATTACTAAGTGCATTATTTGGTTTATCAGCATTTATACTTGCCTTTACATTTGGCATGTCGGCCTCACGTTATACCAATGTGCGGGATATTATTGTAGAAGAAGCAAATGATATTGGAACAGCACTACTTCGTTCAGATCTTTATTCAGACAGTGTTCGTGATGAATTTCGCGCAGACTTTAAGAAATACATTGATGCACGAATTTCTTTTTATAATGATGTTACCGATACCGTATTATTTAAAAAGGCAAAAGAGGATGCTGCACAGGCAGCCGGTTCAATCTGGTCGAGAGCTGCGCAACAATCCAAACAGCCAAATATGCTTATTCCTTCAAATAACATGATCCCTGCGTTAAACACCATGTTTGATATTGCTACGACTGCAGAAATGACCTTATACGCAAGAGTGCCCGACCTGATAGTATATATGTTATTTACCCTGGGGTTAATAACAAGTTTTATAAGCGGGTTTACAAGCTCAGGCATACGGCCGAGAGACTGGATCATTATTGTAGTGTTTGCATTGCTATCATCAATGGTTACATATGTTACACTTGATCTTAGCAGGCCCATGCGGGGAATAATAAAAGCGAATACAGGAATACAAGCCATTAATAATCTTAAAAACAGCTTCACGTATTGATCAACAAAGTGAATTAAATGATATGACTGAAGATGATAAATTAAGAAATCTAAGGCAGCCGATTGTTACTGCCACCGGTATCATACTGGGCTTTACACTTAACATGGCAGCCAATTGGGTTCCTAAAGCGTTTAGCAGCCCAAGGTACCTGGAATATTTGATTGCATTAAGCCTTTGTATACATGTGCCGATATCGCTTATAGTGTTGTACCGCATTTTGAATATAAATTATCCAAGAGATAAAGCAGATGCTTATTACAGGAAAACATTAATCCTTTTTATAACAGGCATTTCGCTCTACTTTCTTTTAATAGTTTTTTCAATGGTGGAAAGTGCAATTATAAACCAGCAATAATTAACCAATGACAGAAGCTACAGCTAAAGATTATGCTTTTGTTCCGGGTGGAATAATCTGGAAATTGATTGACAGATCTGGGTTTGAGCGTAAAACCACCCGGTTTAAAATATTAATGGTGATACTCCTTGTGTTACTATGCTGGTTACCGCTTGTGTTATTATCTTTTTCTCAACTTGGATGGCAACAATTTTTCCTGCTTTTTGTTCGTGATGTTGCTACGCATGTGAGGTTTCTGCTTGTATTGCCGCTCCTGCTTGTTGCCCGGCAGGTTGTAAACAAAAGTCTTGCAGAAACTATAAAAACTTTTTACGATTCAA
>JABDGW010000008.1 GCA_013285855.1 Bacteroidota bacterium | reverse complement strand
ACATAGCAATTGTATCAACATTTTTTTTCGCTCAACCAAAGCTTTCTTCCATATCCTTCAAACACATGTTTTTCACTGTGGTAGGAAGAGCGTACGAGCGGGCCACTTTCTACATAATCAAAACCAAGAGAATAACCGATCTCCCTGAACTCTGAAAATTCATCAGGATGCACAAAACGCTGTACGTTTAAATGCCTGGATGTGGGTTGTAGATATTGACCAAGTGTAAGCACATCAAGGTTTACAGCAGCAAGATCATTCATAGTTTCAATAACTTCTTCTTTGGTTTCCCCAAGACCAAGCATGATGCCTGTTTTGGTACGCACACCGCATTCTTTTAAAAAGCGAAGCACTTCTAAACTGCGCCGGTATTTTGCCTGTATCCGCACTTGTTTTGTAAGGCGTTCAACAGTTTCCATATTGTGGCTTATAACTTCCGGTGCGGCTTCAACTACATGTTCAATATTTTCATGCTCGCCTTTAAAATCCGGAATTAAGGTTTCCAATGTAGTATCAGGGTTTAATGCTTTAACTGCTTTAATAGTATTATACCAAATGGTTGCACCGCCATCCCTTAATTCATCACGGTCAACACTGGTAATAACAGCGTGTTTCACTTTCATTAAATGTATTGCTTCTGCCACACGTTGTGGCTCATCCCAATCCACAGGTTCTGGGCGGCCTGTAGCAACCGCGCAAAAGCCGCAACTGCGTGTGCAAATGTTCCCAAGAATCATAAAAGTGGCAGTGCCTGACCCCCAGCACTCGCCCATGTTGGGACAATTGCCGCTTTCGCATATTGTGTGCAGTTTGTGCGTATCAACAAGTTTACGAACATGTTTATAGCTTTCGCCAATGGGTAATTTTACTCTTAACCAGTTTGGTTTTTTTGTTTTTGTTTGAATTATATTTTGTGATATACAGCCTGCTTGTTCCATTTTATTTTTTGTTTCAGCGTTTCAAAATTTCATATTCTACATTAAGTTTCATCAGTTTAAAAACTTTGAAACAATTAAGTGCTGAGCAATGAAACCGATGCTGATTAATATTCCAGTATGTAAAGGGAGTGGCACAACCGATGCGTAAACATTTGATGACCATTACCCCAAAAACAATTGCAAAAATAGTTCACTTTCGGCTACCAAATTCAATGGCTATATAAGCGTTGTAGAAGAATTTTTTTTCTGGGGAATTAACCATAATGGGCATACTCTGTGTGTAAAACTCGCCGCTGATGCCTACTTCAAGTGCAGAAAGCAATTCATTGTAACGGGCGTAATCAAAACGCAAACCAGCGTGTGCAACTACACCGGGAACAAATTTTGTTTCGCCAATGCCTTTGGTAATACCTGCTGATGAAATAGGATAGACAAGAAAAACCGTATCTCCCGGGCCTTGATATTTTACATCGTAGGTTGCATTAGTGTTTGGATCAACTATGGTTACATAATAAGGTTTTAAAAGGCCTGCTGAAAAACCACCACCATAAATTGCTGAAACAGCCACACCATTTTTTTCTCCTTTGCCGCCAATAAGCCTCTGCTGGCCAATACCGATATTAAAATAATAAAAATTGTTTTGCTTGCCATAAACAAATGGATTTCCTACCGGGAAACCTGTAGACAAATCTGTTGGCGTTATTTTTTCTTCTTTATGGCTTTTGCGTTCACCAAATTCTGCAAACCAGGTGTTTGTTGTTGAAATGGTTTTATATTTTCCATGTTCATACAGGGCAGACCATCCATCGGTATTCAATTTAAAGCTGAGCAGAAATTGTTTGTCGTAGATAAGCGCTCCATCTTCTTCACGCTTAATAAGCTCAGCGATGTGTTGTTTGCGTTCTTCTTTTTTCTGATCTTTTTCGCTTAAAGTTTTAGGCTGTTGTGAAAAAATTTTACTAAACGTTATAAGGCAGAGTATCAGCAAATAAATCTTCCTGTGCATGTGTAATTTGATAATCGTAAATTTATAACAAAAATTGTGTAATGACCTCTGAAATAATTTATAAAGGAGCGTTAAGAACAGAAGCAAAACATTTGCAAAGTGAAACAGTGATTGAAACAGATGCGCCTGTTGATAACCAGGGAAAGGGAAAGCGTTTTTCACCTACTGATTTGCTGGCAACAAGTTTAGGCAGTTGCATGCTTACTATAATGGGCATTAAAGCAAGGGATATGAATATCTCGCTTGAAGGCACTGAAGTAAGCATTCAGAAATTAATGAAACCGGAGCCAAGACGTGTAAGTGGAATTGATGTGCGTTTTAATTTTCCATCATCACTGCAACTTGATGAAAAAGAAAAAACAATTTTAGAAAGAGCTGCTCTAACCTGCCCAGTAGCAAAAAGCATTCATCCTGATATTGAATTAAAGGTTGATTTTGGATGGGAAAAAATAAGTTCTGAGTTTTGAGTTCTGAGTTTTAAGTTTTCAGCAGCTTAACACCAACAGCACAATCAAGGCATTTTTTAAGGTTGCAATAATTATTTTTAAGATGAATAAGCGCCTGGCTTTCCAAAGCATTTTTATTGGAAATGCTATGCGCTTTCCATTGTTTTGTAATGCTGTTTTGTTCGGGCGCAAGTTCAATTAAAAAGCTTAATGATTTATCTTTCCAGGCATCCTCATCTTTATTAATCCCATACGCAAATAACACCGGAAGAATTGTATTAATAATTATGTGCTGAATAAAAGATCTGCCTACAATTTTTGGCTGATATGCAGCTTCATCATTTAAAGTATAATGATAATTCCAGAAATCATTTGCCGTAATATCAAACCACTGGAAAATTTCATTTACTTTTTTTGCTGATTTAATTTTTGAAAATAAATGGCTTGACTGGTATACCAGCATTGCCAGTTGCGCCAACCTGATGGTTGGAAAATTGGAAGGCCGCATTCTTAAAAATGCAGGCTGTTTATTTATATATTGTAATCCATATTTTTTTGCCAGAAATGTATATTCTTTTTGAAGCATGATTGCGTAAGCATCTTCAACATTCTGATTTAATAAACCGGCTTGCCCTAACAATAAAGCTTCCAACTGGTGAATTTGATTTTTGTGTTTAGCCAAAAGATTTACACTAACTGTTTTACTCAAATCTTCAAATACATCTGCATTTACTTTCATTCCAAAACTGCGGCAAAGGCTTACCCAAAAAACTTCTTCCCAATTATTATTGCATTGCTTAAGCCATTGAATTATTAAGCCTGATTTTTCTGTAAGCCGTTCTGCAATTAATCTTTCTTTCCAGCTTAGCCAGCAAATTTCATTTAAAACCGGTAAGGCAAATGCACAGGGAATTGAATCTGCAGTTTGCATTAAATGTTCGAAGCGCTGTAGGGTAATTTTTGGAACGAGTGATTGCAACTCCAATGCAGCAATTGGTTGTTGATTGTTATCAAGGATTTCTTTGTTATTTATCCAAACCACATGCAGAATAATATTGCCATAATTTTTGTCGGCTGAATGTTTATGCAACAGCCAATCTGAGGCGTATACATGCAGCTCAACATTACCAACCCATGTTGTATTATTGATCTTTATTTTAGCTTCAGAAAAATCGGGACCTGAGTTAGAATTTACATTGCCGGGATGAATTATTTGCAGGGTTTTTCCATCTGTTGTTGACAGTGCTGATTGATTGAAATACCTGAATTGCCAGATAAATTGCAGCAGTCTTTCGTTCATTGCATATTAATGGCTTGATCGCTGTTTTATAATACCGCCAGTTGTCTCTTTAATTGTATTGGCAAATATGAATGCTTTTGGGTCTTCAGCATACACAAGATTTTTAAGTCTGCGCAATTCAAGTCTTGTGATAACTGTAAATATAATATCAACATCTGTATGTATTTCGTATTTGCCGGGCAAAAAACCACGTTCGCCTTTGTAAACAGTAATGCCTTTGCCCATTTCGTTTACCAGCTTTTCTTTTATGCGTTCACTATGTGCAGATATAATGGTTACACCGGTATATGCTTCCACGCCTTCCACCACATAATCAACTGTTTTTGTTGCGGTAAAATAAGCGAGTATTGAATACATTGCTGTTTCGATACCAAAATGAGAAGCAGCAATAAGAAATATGATTGAATTAATGGCTAATATTATTTCACTGATGGTGAAACTGCTTCGTTTTAATGTATACACTGCAAGCACATCAATACCATCTAACGCAGAACCTGCACGAATATTTAAACCCATACCAATGCCTGCAAAAAAACCTCCGAATATGGCAATAAGCAATTTGTCTGAAGTAATAGCAGAAGTAATAACAGGATATGGAATAAAATGCGTGCAAAGACTCATGAGGATAATTGATATGGCTGCTTTAACAGCAAATTTTTTATTAACCACATATTTGGCAAGTACTACAAGCGGAATACTCAATACAGTAAACACAATTGGAAATTCCCATCCATATACACCATGAATTAAAAGCGAAATACCAGTAACACCTCCATCTAAAAAATTATTGGGCAATAAAAAACCGCTAAGCGCAAAGCCCGATATTACAGAACCCAACAACATTAACGCTAAATCGGCGGCCCTGAAATCACCGTGTGATTGCTTATGTTTTTTGTGATTTTTTTTTACATGTTGAAAGTTTTGTTTTTTTATCGCATCCAGTTTATGTTTTGCTGCTTCTGTAAAATATTTATGCGATTCTAAAAACTTTCTTTCAAGTTGATGCCAGTTCTCTTCTGTAAGGTTGGGTGAAAAATGTTTCATTTCACGATAAAGCCTTCCTGAATATAATTGATAATTATTTGTACCGAGATAATAAAGGTCTGAATCGCACAAAACCTGCGACAATTTATCATAAGCAGATTGAGGCAATTGTGTTGCCATAATAATGTCGCAAACCCGTTCAACCTGATCTTCATTGTATTCAAACTGCGGAAGGTATTCACGTGCAAATTTGCAGGAAGCTTTTTCATGCTCCGCTGTTGTAGCCAGAAAACCTGTGTCGTGCATTACGGCTGCTGTTTCCAATATAACAAGTTCATGCTCTGACAAGCCTTCATCTTTGCCTAATTCGTACGCATGTTTTACAACTTCTTCTGTATGGTGCGGGCTGTGGTAGGTTAACCAATGTGGTAATTCCCGGTGCAGTTTTTCAAGAATAAAAGCTTTTAATTTTTCCAGTTGCATACTGATTAATTAACCAGGTTTTTTTATATTGTTTTAATTGAGCACTTCATATACTTCTAATGGTTCCTTTTTATTCCTCAGGCTTACCTGCCCCATAGGCACGCAATTAAAAAACTCTTTTATTTTATCGTAAGAACTGCCTGATATTAATATTTGTCCGGGTTGTGCTTTGCTTTGCAGCCTTTGCGCTGTATTAACTGAGTCCCCTATTACAGTATAATCTAAACGGCGAAGGCTTTGAGAGCCAATATTGCCGGAGATCATTTCGCCACTGTTAATACCAATTGATACCTGTGGTAAAAAACTGAGAATAATTTTATCAGACGGTAATTGCTGAATAGTATTACGTATAGCAATGCAGGCTTCTACAGCACGGTCTAAATGAAACTCTCCGCGAAAAACAGCCATTACTGCATCACCAATAAATTTATCAACATGCCCGTTTTGTGCAATAATTTCTTTAACCATTACATCAAAATAATTATTAAGCAGGCCAATTACAATGTCCGGTTTTTCTGTTTCTGTTATTGCTGTAAAGCTGCACAGATCAATGAATACAACAGTAGCCTCTATATTGTCATTAGTAATAAGTGAATGTTCAAATTCCCGTGTATCCATAAACTTCAATACAGATTCATCCACATACATTTTAAGTATGTTATTTTCTTTAATTGCCTGGAGTGTTTGCTTTAACTGCGTAACATGGCTGATCGTTTTTTTCAGCGTAAGTTCAAGGTCTTCAAAATTTACCGGCTTGCAAATAAAATCAAATGCGCCTCTGTTCATCGCTGTGCGAATATTATCCATATCACCATAAGCTGAAACAATAACTGCTTTTATAATGGGGTTAAAGTCATTTAATTTTTCAAGCAGTGTTAACCCATCCATTTCAGGCATATTGATATCGCTGAAAAGCATATCAATATCGGGCTGCTGCTTCAGTTTTTCCAGAGCCTCTTTACCATTTAATGCAAATACAAATTCGTATTGGCGCTCTCTTATCTGTTTTCGGAATTTTTGTTTAATAAGCACCTCCAGATCCGTCTCATCATCTACAACTAATATTTTAGACATTTATCAATTTTTTTAATTTTTCCTTTAAAAGAACAAAGTCAACAGGTTTTGTAAGAAAATCATCTGCTCCCAACTCCATTGCCTTATTATAATTATCACTATCGCCATAAGCAGTAATCATCATTACTACGGGAGGCGGAATTGCATATTGCTGTTTTATTTTTTCAAGCAATACCAAACCACTCATGCCCGGCATATTAATATCAGAAAGAATTAAAACAACTTCATGCTCGTGCTTACTGATGTAATTAAGCGCTTCTTCGCCTGAAAATGCAAAAGCAAACTGCATATCACCATGCCTGGTTTCTTTTCTAAAACGCTGTTCAAATAAAGCCTGTATATCATGTTCGTCGTCAACTACAAGAATTTTCATAGAGAAAGTTTGATGTAATGAAAATAATATTTTTAAAATAATTGAAGCTATTAATAATTACATAAAAAATAATTGTGCTAAATTAAAATGTAAATAATAATAAGAGTTTAATTTGTTTTGGCATCTGGCAATTGAATTATAAACACACTTCCCCCGCCATCCCGTGCCTTCACTTTTATTTCACCGCTATGTGCTTTGATGATATCATAGCTTAAAGATAATCCTAATCCTGTTCCTTCACCAGTTGGTTTGGTAGTAAAAAATGGCTGAAATATTTTATCAATAATGTTTTGCGGAATGCCGTTGCCGTTATCGCTTACTAAAATTTCCATCTTATCGTTCATTTTTTTTGTTTGAACTGAAATAAGCGGTTTATAATTTTCATCAGCAACTTTCTTTTTTTCATTTGTTGCATAAAATGCATTATTGATAAGGTTGAGCAGCACTCTTCCAATATCCTGCGGAACGATATCTATCTTACCAATGCTTTCATCAAAATCTGTTTTAAAATCTGCATTGAAAGATTTGTCTTTTGCTCTTAACCCATGATAACTTAATCTTAAATATTCGTCAGCCAGTTTATTAATGTCTGTTGATTCTTTTGTTGCGCCGCTGCTTCTTGAATGTTGCAACATCCCTTTTACAATAGCATCTGCACGCTTGCCATGATGATTTATTTTTTCTTCGTTGTCTTTTATATCATTTGAAATATTAATTGCTTCATCAACATTGCCTGACTTTAATTCAGTTTGTAATTCATCAATCATTTCTTTATTCACTTCACTAAAATTATTGACGAAGTTTAAAGGGTTTTGTATCTCGTGTGCTATGCCTGCGGTGAGTTCTCCAAGGCTTGCCATCTTCTCACTTTGTATGAGTTGTTGCTGTGTTGCTTTCAATTCTGTTAGTGTTTTTTGTATTTCCTTTTTTTGTTGCTGGAGAAGATCATTAGCTTTTTGCTTTTGCCTGTTGCTTCCGAATAATATGGTTGCCAGCAATAAAAACATGATCAGCACTCCTCCCAAAACATAAAGTTTTATTTGATTGCGGTAATTTGCCTGTGCTGCTTCCATGTCTTGCTGGCGTTGTTTTTCTTCGAAAGAAAGAGAGATCAATTGCTTCACTTTATCCTGGCTGAATAAACTGTCTTTTGCTGCTGTGGCAATTTTAAAATATTTGAATGCTTCTTTATCGTTCTTGCCTTCATAGAATTCTGAGAGTAGTTTACTTACATTAAATATTCCCTGATTGTATGATCCTAATTGCGCGGTGGTGAGAGATTTTTTTGCATAGTCAATTGCAGAATCTTGTTGCCCGGTTTTTTGATAGAGTTTTGCAACGCTTTGGTATGTCATACTTAAATGCTGTTTGTCATCCACCGCTTCGTAACTATTTATGCTTTTTTTAAAATAAGCTAAAGCTCCATCGGTATGATCATTCATCATCTCAACATTGCCCAGCAGGCGTTCAAAGTCGCCATACAGGTCTGTATACCCGTTTTGTTTTGATATTGGATAATATGCTTTCAGATAATGCAGCGCAGAATCAGATTGGTTGAGGTTAAGATAGCATTCCCCTATATTTATAAAAACAATTGTTTTTACATAATTACTTTTATTAATGCCCGGCAGATTTTTTGCCTGCATAAAATACTCTAACGCTTTTTTATAATCTCCTTCTGTCATGTACAGGTCACCAATATTGTTAGTGCACCTGATTATACCTTCTCCGTCTCCGATATCCTGGTATATTTTAAGACCTTTTGTAAAAAATTGTAATGCCTTTGGATAATCTCCCACCGCAGAATAAGCTACAGCAATTCTATTAAGAGAAAGCGCTTCTCCCTTGGCGTAATGCAGTTTCTGAGAAAGAGTATAGGCTTGCTGTGCAAGAATAAGCGCTGTGTCTGGTTTAAAAAGATAATAGATTTTCACCAAGTCGCTTAATATTAACACACGATTTGTGTCAGCTTTTGCACTGCTTAATTCTTTTTGTAAACTATCAATTGTTTTTTGTTGAGCATTCGTAAATGTTATTGATAAAGCAAGTATAAAGGTTGTAACTAAAATTTTCATGCGTTGCATTTAAACTTTCTGTTTTTGCGCCAATTTACAGCATTGTTGTTTCAGGAAATTATAATTCAGATTGGTAACTTTATAATAAATGTGTTCCTTCACCTTTCCCAAAATTATCGGGATTTCTTTCGTCAACCTTCGTCTCTACTTTTATTTCACCATTATGTGCTTTGATGATATCATAGCTTAAACTCAAACCCAATCCCGTTCCTTGGCCTGTTGGCTTTGTTGTAAAGAATGTTGGGTTCTGTAATATGTACTTCCCATGCGCGGCGGTTTAATTCATCAATTTTAGAGATCATATTATTTTCAGTAACCGAATTATTTTCGATAAGATCATGCATGCTTTACTGTTTTGGAATAAACAACTTTTATATAAATAGATTTTCTTAGGCTCTTGTTCATCTTAGCTGTGCCACGCTCTTATACACTGTAATAATCATCAACTTCTTTAAGCTGCATTTATTCTTTTATAAATTGCCTGTTGCTATTGCTTTAAAAAACTATTTCAGATTTTTGTACATGACAAACTTCAGTATAAAAACAATAAAAGCTAAATGCAAAAAAACTACAAGTTCTCATGTCACAGTATTGTTTACAGAAATCTAAAATATATCTTTTCTTATTAGAGAAATTTAATACTGCATAAGAAGATTATTGAAAAGATTAAGCAGCACTATCTTATGATCCGGGATGTATGGTTAAACAAAAAATGTTTTTATTTATTACTCATTTCAACTACACCCGACCAACTTTCGGGAACGCCCTTTTGAAGATGACGAACTGAATTATCAAGAAAAAATTGAGCAGTGCGATCTTCAGCATTCACATCTGTAACAGATTCAAAACTTTTAATGGCATTTGCAAAAGACTTGTTGAGATAATGATGCATGCCTTCATTAAATATTAAAAGTGTTTTTTCCTTTTTATCTATCTGCTCTTCACTATCACTGCCAAAACATTCATAAATGCCAATGGATGATTGCTTGCCTTTTACCTGCACTTTACCAAGATAGCGTAAATGAAAATTCTCAGGATGCTGTATTTGCTGCAATGTAACTTCACTCAATAGAATATTGGCTTTATAATATTTTGTAAGACTTTCTATACGCGAAGCAGTATTAACTGCATCTGAAATAGTAGTCGCATCAAGGCGGTCGTTATCACCCGTTATGCCCATTACCAGCGGGCCTGTATGCATGCCTATCCCCATCCTGATGGAAGGCAAATTTTTTGTTTTTTGCAAAACATTAAACTCACGGAGATCTTGCTGCATTTCGATGGCGGCAGCGAGTGATCTTTCAGCGCTTTCAGGAAACAACGCCATGATAGCATCACCGAGGTATTGATTAATAAACCCATGATGATTTCGTATAATTGGTCCCATGCGTTCGTTGTACGAACTAACAAACTGAAAATTTTCTTCCGGTGTCATTTGTTCTGATATTGAAGTATAATCTCTTATATCAGTAAAAAGAACTGTAACTACTTTTTCAACCTGGTCGCCGAGCTTTACATCTGTTATTAATTTATATCCCAGCGAACCAATAAATTCGTAAGGAACGAACTTGGCAGTTACTTCATAAATGCGCCGCATGGCTTCTTCTCTTTCAAGGGCTTCGCGTATATTTTTTTCATATAATAAAGCGCTTTCAATTGCGGATGATGATTGTAATGCAAGCGTAGTTAAAAATTTAAGATGCGAAGCTGTGTATTGCATAGTTTTATCTCCTGCAAGAATAATAGCTCCCATAATTCTGTGCTTTACTTTAAGCGCTGCATAAATAATTGATTGCACTTCATCACCAATTATCCCGGTTTCTTTTAAAGGAGTAAGATCGCTCATGATTTCTGATTGCCCGCTCAATCCTATTTTCAGTAAAAGGTCTGCATAACTGATCAATTTTTCTTTGTTGAATAAATCACTTCCTGATGTTGCAGGTATTTGCAATTGCCCGGTTGTCTCATCCCACAATACAACAACACCGCTAACAGAATTTATTAAATGCCTTGCTTCATCCACGGCAATTTGCGCAATGGCTACAGGGTCTATGGCTTGCGCTAGTTTATCAGAAAAATTAAATACCATGTTTACTTCCTGGTATAACACCAATACTTCGCTGCCCAGGTTTTTCCTGTCAAATTCTTTTTGCACCAGCAAAGCAAGAAGAGAAGCAATATGAACTGCTTTTTCATCGCCTTTAACCCATCCAATAATTTCTTCATGAAGTTTTACAGGATGTTCGTATTGAGTTACTAATTCTGTATTGCCGCATAAATAATTATTCTTCTCATCAGTAATGCTTATATGTGCTTTCATTTGTTCTATAAGCAAAAGCGTCAATGCCTCTGTATTACTCTTTTTAGATAGAATATTTTTAAGGATTATCTTTGGCATAATTTAATAAAATATCTTACGAATAAATATTATTGCAGCCCTAATACTTCTCTTGCCTTACTTAGTATTGCTTCCGGATCAAAAGGCTTGGTCATATAAATATCTGCCCCTACTTCATGTCCTTTCTGCCTGTCTAACTCCTGGCCTTTAGCAGTTAGCAAAACAATAAACACATCGTCAAGCATCAATTCTTTTTTTACTTTTCTGCATACTTCCATTCCATTCATTTTAGGCATCATCACGTCTAAAAAAACCAATTGCGGGCTTTCTTGCTGAATAATGTCAAAAGCAATCTCGCCGTTCTCTGCTGTTAAAAATTCCACGCCTTCATCTTCCAGTTCTTCAAGGGTTTGTTCAATCAGCATTCTTATATGCGGTTCATCATCTACAATTAAAATTTTTTGTTCCATTTATTTAGCCTGGTTTAAATTTTTATAATAAAATATTATTGACAACTTGTTTGATGAATTTTAATTCATCTAGGTGAAACTGGTTTATTGATAGATTAAAAACAACACATTCTCCAATCCTTTTTCAAAGCGTAGTGATTGTACGATCTCATTTTTATCTGACAAAACTGAATTTAAAATAATAATATCGGGCTGTGTTGAAATTGCCTTTTCAACCAATTCTTTTCCATCTGATTCTACAACAACGTAACCTTTTGTTTGCAGCACTTCAGTTAACGAACGCACAGCAGAACTGTCTTCATCCACCACCATTACTTTTTTCTTTGATTTGCCCTGCTCTAATAAATTGCCCACTTCTTCAAACAATTTTGCGGTATCAATTGGTTTTGTGAGATAACGGTCAACACCAATTCTAAAGCCTCTTGCTTTATCCTGCACAATAGATAAAATAATAATTGGAATATCCATTGTTTGGGGGTCGTTCTTTAAAATCGCTGCCACATCAAAGCCATTTATTTCAGGCATCATTACATCCAGAATAATTAAATCAGGCCGGTTTTTGCGAATGCTTTCCAGCGCCAATTTCCCGTCTTTCGCTTCCTCTACCAAATAACCGGCATCACTTAATTCCTGCTGCAATAATGAGCGGATAGAATCGTCATCATCTACCACTAAAATGGTTGCATTTTTTCCAACCATTTTTAGTTTTGAAAAAACCATTTGTTCTTTCAGTTGCTTCATCAGTTCATTTAAATGAATTGGCGTTTCCCTGTTTTTTTGTACAGATGCAATTAGCGGTAATGCAAATGAAAATGTGCTTCCTTTACCTGGTTCACTTTCAACCCAAATACGACCACCATGGTGTTCTACAATCTCTTTGCAAATTGGCAAACCTAAGCCTGTGCCTTTTGGCTTATCAGTTAATGTATCACCACCTACCTGTTTAAATTGTTCAAATACGGCTTCATAATCTTCTTTTGCAATTCCAATTCCTGTATCCGTTATACTAACGATTGCTTCACTATCTTTTTGAAATAGTTTACACGTGACAGAACCTTCATCTGTAAATTTTACTGCGTTTGAAAAAAGATTAATCACCACTTGTATCAACTTATCTGTGTCGCCGATGATATCGGGAATAGTTGTATCAATATCTTTTTCAAGCTTAATGTCTTTGTGTTCAAAAAGAGAAGTAGTTGCCGCAATGGCTCTTTCAATCACTTCAGCAAGCGATACATTTTCCTGGTTCCATTCCATCTTGCCTGCTTCAATTTTTGCAAGGTCAAGCACATCGTTTATAAGATGCGTTAAACGTTCGCCTTCAGAAATAACAACATTCAAATTTTCGGAAACCTGTTCTGTAGTTTTTTTAAGTTTTGCATCTGAGGCGTCTAATGCTGTAAAAATTTTTTCTTCCAGGCGCTTCTTAATTATTTTGGCAAACCCTAATACTGAAGTGAGCGGCGTTCTTAGCTCATGACTTACGGTAGATAAAAATGCGCTCTTTGCCTCGTTGGCTTTTTCTGCAGTTTTGCTTGCTAACTCTGCTTCCATTTTTGCATGCTGTACTTCTTCAAATAAAGTAGCATTACGCAAAGCAACACCAACCGATGCTGCAATAGTTGATAAAATTCTTAAGTCATTTTCATTATACATGTTTTCATGTTCTGTACTTTGAACACTTAACACGCCAATAATCTCATCACCTACAGGTATCGGAACGCCCAAATAGGAAGAAGCCGGAATGCCTACGCGTTTTATACCTAATTGTGCTGTTTGATCTTTTACATCTTTATTAATAAGCAGCGGTTCTTTAGTAAGAATAATTTTTGAAGTAAGCCCTTCTCCAAATTTTAAAGGAGTTAACTCATCTCCTGACTGATAGGGAAAATTGATGATATTGGTTTTTTTATTGAGTAATGCGAGATAAAAAATATTTGCCTTAAATAACTCTTTCAATTTATCTCCAACCAGTTTTATCAAATCGTTCGGGTCTAATTGTGAAGCAAGCGCTTTACTAATACTATTAACTGTGCTTAATTCAGTTGCTCTTTGTTTTGTTTCTGCAAGCAGCACAGATGTTTCATCAAATAAACGTGCATTTTGTAATGCTACGGTCATACTGTTGGCCAGCGTTTCCAGTAAACGAATATCTGATTTACTGAATGCATGTTCAATATCTATATTTTGAAGACTTACATAACCTCTCACTTCATTTCCTGAAAGCAATGGAACAAACAAAAGAGATTTCGGCATCTTCGTATCGCCAAGAGCAGTTATTCCAAATTCGGTTCTGGCAGATTCTTCAGTTTCAATGTAAATAGTGTGGCGTTTATCAATAATCAATTGCCGCATATCGCTGATGGGGCGTGACGGCAAATCAAATTTTTCACCATTTTCAAAAACATAATTAAAATGTTCTGTTCTTGTTGTAAGATCAAAACTTGCAATAATAACAGCCTGCGCACTAAACAATTGCTGCAAACGATCTCCTACCAAGTCATAAATTCCCTGCATGTCCATTTCTCTAACCAATCCATCTTGTACACTATTTATTACTGCTAATTCTGCAGTACGTTGCTCTGTTTCTTTTAATAAACGATTTGTTTCATCAAACAGGCGTGCATTTTCAAGCGCAACACTCATGGTATTTGCAATCGTTTCAAGTAGCCTTATATCCGATTCACTGAAAGCATTTTCAATATCAATATTCTGTAAGCTTACATAACTTTTTACTTTATCGCCAATAATAAGCGGCACAAATAATAATGATTTAGGATGTTCTGTTCCCGGCACTACATTCAGACCAAATTTTAATGCAGCTTCTTCATAATTATTATTGACAAGAATTTTTTCTTTGAACTCAATAATGTGCTCTCTTAACCTATCGTACTTTCTCGGAGTTAAATAAAACTGTTCTCCTTTTTCGATGGCATAATTAAAATATTCCATCTTTGTATCTGTATCCAAAGATGCAATTATAACTACCTGCGCATTGAACACATCTCTTATGCGGTTTCCAACCAAATCGTAAATGGATTGTATATCGAGTTCTTTCGCCAGCCCATCCTGCACGCTGTTAATTACAGCAAGTTCAGCAGTGCGTTGTTCAGTTTCTTTCAGCAGTCTTGTGGTTTCATCAAACAGGCGTGCATTTTCAAGCGCAACACTCATACTGTTTGCAAGTGTTTCTAATAATTTTACATCTGAATCGCTGAATGCATTTTCTCTGTCAACATTTTGAAGGCTGATATAACCGGTAACTTTTTCGCCAACAAGTAATGGCATAAATACGCCGGATTGCATAGGTTCAGTTCCGGGAATTACATCTTGCTTAAACCAATCATATCTTTCGGTTTTATTATGTATTAAAATCTTTTCGCGTTTTTTGATAAGCTCCTGCCGCAGTTTATCTAATTTTCTTTCTTCGGGATAAAATCGTTCTCCTTTTTCAATTACATATTCAAAATGCTCTGTATTATTTGCATGGTTAAATGTTGCAATACCTACAGCCTGCGCATCAAATACTTTCCTTATTCTTTCTCCTACCAAATCATAAATACCCTGTATATCAATCTGGCTTACGAGTGCTTCCTGTACACTATTTATTACGGCAAGCTCTGCAACACGCTGGCTTAATTGAGATGTTCTTTCTTCAACTGTTTTTTCAAGCTCGTCATGTTTTTCTTGTAGTTGTTTCGTACGCCAATTAATCAATAAATAAATGATGAAAGCTGCGATAATAGCATATAGCAAGTAAGCCCACCATGTGCTGTACCAAGGTGATAAAATAGTAAAAGAATAAACTGCTTCGTTACTTACAGTATGATATAAATTTTTTGCGCGTATATGAAATGTATATTTTCCTGCAGAAAGATTGGTGTATTCTTTATAAGTATTGCTTCCCCAATCACTCCACCCTTTTTCAAAACCTTCGAGCCAGGTTTGGTATTGTGTTTTGTTTTCCTGTTCATAAAATGGGGCTGCATATTCAAAGCGTAATGAATTATTGCTGTGTTTTATTTCCGGAGATTTATCTGCAGTTAAATTGGGGTTTAATTTTTGTTTACCCGCAGCAATGTCTGATATTAATACTTTATAAGATTGATCAACTGTACTTTTTACTTTTTCATCATACCTCACTAAGTTATCATTACCTGTAAACCATACAATGCCGTTTGCTTCGGGATATATGGTACTTTGCGCTGCAATACGGTCAATGATCGGCAACAGCGAGTTTGAATCTAATACGTAATTGCCATTGCCTTTAGGCGTTGCAATAACGAGCTTGAAATTATCCACAGTACCCACACTCATCCATAATTTTCCGGTACTATCTGATAGTCCTGCAAAATTGGTTAACTGGTTGAAATGAGCTCTTTCGAACTTTTTTGTTTTGTCATTAAATGTAAACGTAGCAGAATCGCCTTTTAGGAAATATGTTTTATGATTAAGCGGGAACAGAAAACTTACCGGAAAGTCCAAATTATTTTGCAGGCCAAAACTTTCAACCCGGGTTTTTATAATGTCCGGTTTGCCTTGTGCATTAAATACAGGTGTTATACGAAAAGGTGGTGCGTTGTTGCCGCATACCCATACACTGCCGTTATCTTCTTCTGCAAAAAAGAACATTTCATCTTTTATGTCAGATAAATACCCAAGATATTGCCATCCGGTTGGGTTGGAAGCATCACGGAAAAATAAACAAACCCCAAAGGTTGATGCGCAATACAACAAATCAGGATGTTTTTTTGAGAGCAAGACGCCTGAAAGTTTTAAATCGCTATTGATTGATGGCCGAACCACAATAGTTTTACCATTTTTTATCATATACAACCCGGTACCCGGAACAAGCAAAGTATTTCCATCAACACCAAGAGCAAATATCTGGTCACGGGGCATAACATTATTAACCTCAAATCTTGAAGTAGCCGGATTGAATTTTAATAATCCATTATTAGTACCTACATATAGAGAGCCATCAGGCAGCCGGGCTATAGATAGTGGCGTGGCCACGATGCCGTTTTGAGAATTAAAAGTAGTGAAGGGCGAATTAATATTTACTTTGGCAATACCATTATCCATTGCCAGCCAAAGATTGTTTTTTGAATCAGCATAAATACCGTAAACTACATTACTTAGTAAACCTGAGCTTGTGTTGATTTCCTGGACAATCTTTCCCTGCGAATTCATTATTACCAACCCTGCACCAAGAAAAGATAACGCATAGTTTCCGTTAATACGAATAGCTTTATAAAGTATGTATTGGTTTTTAAAACTATCTGCTTCGGTTTTAAAGGGCTTAAAATTTTTCCCGTCAAAAAGAAAAAAGCCTTTTGAAAAAGTACCACAGAGATATTGTTTTTGAACCGAGGGATTTTTTTGTGTGCTGTCATTTGTATATGGCAGCATTATCTGCATGCGTTCGCCACCCAAAAATTCGCTGCCTGGTATAAGTGTTAACGAATCATTTATCAATTTTAAAAGACCAACACCTTGTTCATGTACATACAGCACACCATCCAAATAAAAACTGTACATAAAATGCGCGGCAGGTTCCCATGTTTTCACACTCCATGTTTCATTGTTGCCTGAATTATTTTTTGTTAACCGAAACAACCTATCACGTGATTGAAAATATATCCCGTTATCAGCAACATGCACAGTCCAAATACCACCGAAATCACGTTTATTTTTTGGTATGTATTGTACAAGTGAGTGCTCACGGGTTTTACCTGTGCTATCTTTATCGAGGTAACCGAAATCATCGCTGCCACCATAATAAATAATTCCGTTTTTATCTTTATCCTGGCTACGGGATATAATAGAAGTAGGAGGTGCCGAAATCCTTTGCCATCTTACTCCATCGTATTGCAGAAGATTAGTTCCTGTATTAGTTTGTCCAAAATACATGATACCATCATCGCCTTGTATTACACTCCAGTTAATGGCGGAAGCATTATATGTTTTAGGAGAATAGCTTGTAACAAATGGCAAACCTTTTTCAGAATTATTTTGCGCAAATGCAGGAATAAAAGTTGCAAGAAGTAAAACACAAAGTAACCACTTGAAACAAAAAACTTTTTTGTTTCTCATAATAATAATAATTTTTTTGTAAGCATATAATCAAGGATGCCCCGTTTTGGCGCGTTAATTAGTTTTCATTATAAATGCAGAAAGCTCAGTAGTTAAATATTGAGGGTAAATATAATGCAAATGTGTGAACCAGGATTTATAGGATTTTTCTGATTAAATTTTTTTTCCATCAATCTTTTTGACCTTCCGAACTCTCTGTTCAAACAGGTATATTAATTACAAATGCTGTCCCTTCGCCTTCTTTGCTTTCCGCTTTAATCGTTCCGTTAGGTGCTTTCACTATATCATAAGCCAACGATAATCCCACTCCAATTCCTGTACGGCTGGTGTTGTAGTAAAGAATGGTTGAAAGATTTTATCAATAATGTTTGCGGAATGCCGTGCCGTTATTTTCAACTTTCATTTCAATTTTACCATAGATTTTGTTTGAACCTGGCAGAAGTATAAACATAAAAAAACGCCTCATTACTGAGACGTTTTTTTACTTAAGATATAGTTTAAATTACCTGGTTGGCAGCATTAAACCATGAAGTTTGTTAGAACCAATTGTAAGTACATACAAAATAGTTGCTCCCCTGTTTTGAGCAGGCACATTGTACGTTACATTGTTTATTGCGCCGGCATCTACATTACCGTCAAAAACAACGGCTAATTTATGGCCCAGCAAATCGTAAGTTTCCAATGTTGCTTTTCCCTTCACAGGTGCTGTAAACTGGAAGTTTATCGTTGTGCTAAACGGATTTGGATAAGCCTTTAAAGCTGGCTTGCCATCTGTTTTATCTGACGGCAATACTGTTGCTACGGCTGAACTGGCCTGACAGCCAACTGTTATTGTGCAGGTGCTGGTGCATCCGTAACAGTCAGTTACTTTCAGCGTAAAGGTAGCAGAAGAACCTGCTTTGCCTGTAGTATAAGTAACACATGATGTATTCTGGCCGGCAGTGATCTTCCAGCCGGTGCCTGATAATGTCCAGCTATACGTTTTTATACCTGCAGATGTTGTGGCACATAATTTATTGCCTCCACAACCTCCTCTTGGTTTAGTAGGCATCTTTAAACTACAGGTTGGTGGCGCAACCACAACAACATTGAATGTTTGAACAGCCTTGTTACCACACTGGTCCGTTGCAGTACAAGTAACCTTAGTTGTACCTACATTAAAGGTGCTTCCTGAAGCCGGTACACAAACAACTGTTGCCGTACCGCCATTATCAGTAGCCTTAATAGTATAGGTTACTACATTGTGGCATGCGCCTACTTTAATTGTTGCAGGACAGCCTGTAAATACGGGTTTTGTTACATCAACTTTCCATGTATATGTCTGCGTGCAAGTTGCTTTATTGCCGCAACCATCAGTAGCAGTATAGGTTGTTGTTCTGGAACGGCTGCAACCACTTGTAATCACGCTTCCTATTTGTGATGTAATATTTGGCGTACCGCAATTGTCTGTAGCTATTGCGGTGCCCGCGCCAGGAATAGTTGATGGATTGCAACCAAGATCGCCACCGGCTGGAATATACGTAAACACCGGTTTAGTTACATCCACTTTCCATGTATAAATCTGTGTAGCGGTTGCAGTGTTACCGCAACCATCAGTAGCAGTATAGGTTGTTGTTCTGGAACGGCTGCAACCACTTGTAATCACGCTTCCTATTTGTGATGTAATATTTGGCGTACCGCAATTGTCTGTAGCTGTTGCTGTACCCACACCAGGTATAGTTGATGGATTGCATCCAAGATCGCCACCGGCTGGAATATACGTAAACTCCGGTTTAGTTACATCCACTTTCCATGTATACACCTGCGTACCGGTTGCTGTGTTACCGCAGTCATCCGTAGCAGTATAGGTTGTAGTCCTGGAACGGCTGCTGCAATCAATAATAATCACACTTCCAATTTCTGCAGTAATAGTTGGCGTACCGCAATTGTCTGTAGCTGTTGCTGTACCTGCATCAGGGATAGTTGATGGATTACATCCCAAATCACCACCCGCAGGAATGTAAGTAAATTCCGGTTTGGTTACATCCACTTTCCATGTATATAACTGTGTACAGGTTGCTGTGTTGCCACAGGCATCAGTAGCAGTATAGGTTGTTGTTCTTGAACGGCCGCAACCATCAACAATTACATCTCCAATTTCTGAAGTAATAGTTGGTGTACCACAATTGTCTGTAGCTGTTGCGGTAGCTGCACCAGGTATAGTTGATGGATTACATCCCAAATCACCACCTGCAGGGCAAGAGGTAAAGGTTGGTTTTATATCATCCTTTATAACCGTAAAACTTGAACTGCAGGTTGTTTCCGCTTGGCCGCAAGTACTTGTATAAGTAAAGTTCACTGTCACAGTTCCGCCAACACATGCTTTTGGTGCACCTGTATTGTCGTTGGTTAATGAGCCATTACAGCCGCCAGACGCAGATACCTTATTTAACCATGCCTGGAATGCTTCATCTATCTGTTCCTGGGTTTGACATACATCCAGGGTTGTATCTCCAGGACAATCTAAAACAATTGGTGGCGAATCCACAACATAAATAGTAACTGAAGATTTTGTAGTACAACCGCCGGCATCTGTTACTGTTACGTCGTAGATAGTAGTTTCAGTGGGGCTTACAATTATTGAAGCGCCGGTTTCTCCCGTACTCCAATCAAATGCATTACTACCATTACCACCGGAAGCAGATGCTGCAAGTGTTACACTTTGCGGTCCGTTTCCTACATAAATTGTATTTATATCTCCTCCGGGAATAGTTGGTGAAGGACTTACTGTGATAGAAGATGAAAAGTCGGGATCGCATACTGCACTTACTTTAATATTAACTTGTGTAGTTACCGATATACCTGTATTGTCTGTAGCTGTAAATACTAAAATATATGAACCAACATTTGAAATAGTGGGTGTCCAGTTAAACTGTGCGCTAACCGGCTGGCCATTTGTTGGTAAAGCAGGGGTGGTAGTTGCTCCGGCTGGCATACCTACAACAGTGAGCGTTACAGAACTGCCAGGATCATCGTCTTGCGCTTTTACATCAAATGACAAAGGAGAACCCACATTAACATTGAATGTAGTGCCATCAGGAGGTGTAGGCGGATAAACAAAATATGGTGGTGTGCTTGGTGGCGGGTTTGGAACAATTCTTATAATAAAGTCAACCGCTATTTCTGTAACTCCATTATTAATGATTACCTGTGAAGTGTAAAGGTCTCCAACTGTTTTACCAACAGTAGAAAAAGTTACCAGGCCTGAAGAAGTATTTACTGAAAGCCCTGCTGGTTGCACATAAGGATTGCCTGTTCCTGCTGCTTCAGCAGCAGTAGCAAGGCGAAAACTTACAGTATGTCCGTCAGGATCAACTACAGGAATTGTAAAAGATGCAGAAGCATTATTTACAGGCAGGTCAACTATAGGTACAACTGTACTTACAGTAGAATGTGCGCCATTACCCACATTTACTAATGTGTGCAAACGAAAGTTCTCATCATGATTATTCTGCAGGGTACTGATGCGGCAACAGCCTTCAAAAGAAGCAGTATAATTTCCGGACGAGGCATAGGTATGTACATAAGTTACTTCGCCAAAAAACCAATCTTCACTTGCATTAATAGAAGTTACTTTAATTTGTATGGCCACCGACTGACCATCTCCAAAGTCAAATAGTACATCACCGTCTGCTGCAGCAATTTCTACTATAGAACCAATAGCCGGATCGCCAAAATATGACCATCGCCATGCCTGCTGTATTTTAAAAGTTACCTTGTTTCCGCCGTTATCGGTCCACTGAATATTTCCATAACGGTAATGGGTGGCCCAGACAGAAATACTGGAAAATAAAACCAGGAAGGCAGTAATAACAAATCCTTTAAAAAAAGGGAGTTGTTTTTTGCCTGTAATTGTTGAGAGTAGACATGTTTTCATAATGTATGGTTTGGTTTAAAAATTACTTAGCTAAATCTTGATCAGGTACGTAATAATTTAGAATTGTAAAGGAGTTTCTCTTTGGTTTTAAGCAAGTAGTAAAAAAAATAAATAACTACAACATAAAAATATATAAGCTAAATTTTAGTTCCGGTTGCTGTAAATCAACGCATGGCCAAGCTATGTTAAATTCAAATTCCAGAGAAACAATTGATACGGTTATTGTTAAAGCAACTTGTGGCAATTCAAGGGTATGGAAGTTTTGGTATAGAGTTGAAAGATAAGAGAATTAATTAGTAAACAAAAAAATATTTTTTTAAATCTCTTTGTTCTAATA
The DNA here is from genome assembly GCA_013285855.1 of Bacteroidota bacterium. Classification (GTDB taxonomy): domain Bacteria; phylum Bacteroidota; class Bacteroidia; order Chitinophagales; family Chitinophagaceae; genus Parafilimonas. The sequence continues at coordinate 35,609 of JABDGW010000008.1, read as the reverse complement.
AGTATATCTATTCCACAACTGTTAACTGCTTAATACTCCAGTTTTCTATAAAATAAACTACTATGCCATTTCAAAAGCTGGATTAATAGAAAAGAAAATATTTTTATAAGTGGTCTTATTACAAGAGTTGTATTGTCGGTAATTGAATAATAAATGTTGTTCCTTCATCTTCTTTAGTTTCAACTTTTATTTTACCGCCATGTGCTTTTATAATATCATAGCTCAAACTCAAACCTAATCCTGTTCCTTGCCCTGTTGGCTTTGTGGTAAAGAATGGCTGAAAGATTTTTTCTTTGATTGATGCAGGAATTCCCTTGCCATTATCTCTAACTCTAATTTCAATTTTATCATTAAGCTTTTTTGTTTGAACCGAAACAAGCGGTTTATAGTTATCGGTGAGCGGTGAATTGTGAACGATTAGCTTTTCATTCACTGCATAAAATGCATTGTTGTATATATTCAATAACACTCTACCAATATCCTGCGGAACAATATTTATTTTACCGATCGTTTTATCAAAATCAGTTTTAAAATCTGCATTAAAGTTTTTGTCTTTTGCACGCAAGCCATGATAACTCAATCGTAAGTATTCATCACACAAAGCATTAATATCTGTTGATTCTTTTGTACCTGATGTTTGCCGTGAATGCTGCAGCATGCCTTTTACAATTGCATCTGCACGTTTGCCATGATGATTTATTTTTTCTTCATTGTCTATAACATCGTTTATAATTTCATCTTGTGTTTGTTCATCTCTTTCATCTTTCGGCTTTAAGCGTTCATCTTTCAGCTCTTCCAACATTTCCCTATTCACTTCACTAAAATTATTCACGAAGTTTAACGGGTTTTGAATTTCGTGTGCAATGCCGGCGGTAAGTTCTCCAAGGCTTGCCATTTTTTCTGATTGGATGAGTTGAGCCTGGGTTGATTTAAGTTCCTCCAAAGATTGTTTTAATTTATTTCTTTCGTCAATCAATCCTCTTTGCTGCTCTTCGATTAACATATTCTGAACAAATATCTTCCTGTTTGTTTTTTCAAAATAATACCCTGCAAATGTAGCTATGAAAAATCCCAGCCAGATCCCTGAAGAAGCTGTGAAAATTTCGTCGTTAGTGAAGTTGCCGGAACTAAACACACAATATTGTGCGATATATCCATAGCCCTGTGTAACAAAAAGTGATACCACGTAGCGTATACGCAAAATGAAGTAACAGAAAAAATTTATACAGACAACACCAGCACACAAAAGTGTTATGTCTTTACTTAAATAAACAGCTACATAAATACAAATACATGCCGCTGCAAAATTGCAAAAAGCAGCTATATAATGATTGACTGTACTGTAATTTTTAAAATAGCTGAGTATAACAACAATAATGAAAGGAAGAAGCAGAACGGATATCAAAATAGTCAGGGCTTTATTAAAAATATCATGGTGTGAAAAATAAATGCCCGAATACCAAATGAGCCACGCAAAGCAGGAAAGATAAATACCAAGTCTGAAAAAAATACGGTTTTCACTGTCATACTCCTTTATGAATTTTCTTTCCTTTTCCTTGTCAGCAAAATGGAGATACAGCTTATTAAGCGCTTCATTTTTCATATCAAAGAGTTTTCATCATGCATTTAATTGAATGATAAATACACTGCCTTCACCTTCTTTACTTTCCACCTTTATAGTTCCGTTATGCTCTTTTGTGATAATGTCATAAGCTAATGATAAGCCTAAACCTGTTCCTTGTCCTGTTGGTTTGGTTGTAAAGAATGGCTGGTAAATTTTTTCTTTTATTGATGCTGGAATGCCATTGCCATTATCACTTACAATTATTTCAATCTTGCCATTTATTTTTTTCGTTTGAACTGAAACGAGTGGTTTGTAATCAGCGGTGCGCTCTGAGCTCTGAGCTTTGAGCTTCTCATTCACTGCATAAAAAGCATTATTAAAAAGATTCAACAATACTCTTCCAATATCCTGCGGAACGATGTTTATCTTACCAATACTTTCATCAAAATCAGTTTTAATATCTGCATTGAAAGATTTGTCTTTTGCTCGCAAACCATGATAACTTAATCTTACATATTCATCGCATAAAGCATTAATGTCTGTTGGTTCTTTTTTGCCTTCACTTTTTCTTGAATGTTGCAACATGCCTTTTACAATTGCATCGGCACGTTTGCCGTGATGATTTATTTTTTCGTGATTATCTTCAATATCTCTTGCAAGTAATTTTACTTCATCATAATTACCTTTATCAATTTCATCTTTCATTTCAGCAATCATTTCTTTATTTACTTCAGAAAAATTATTTACAAAATTTAATGGGTTTTGAATTTCATGAGCAATACCAGCGGTAAGTTCACCAAGCGAAGCCATTTTCTCAGATTGAATGAGTTGTTGCTGCGTTTCCTGCAGTTTAAAAAGTGTTTCTTCCGCTTTTAATTTTTGATTTTCGATGACAATATTTTTATGCTGCAACTCTTTATAAGTATGTTTAAGCCGGTTCCTGTTGCGCAGGATTATCCATAAAATCACAGCCAGTAAAATCACTCCGGCAAAAGCAGAAAAAGTTAGCCATTGTTGTTGTAAAGTCTTACGTTGAAATTCATTTTCTTTTTTCGAAAATTCATACATGTCTTTTTCTATGGCTACCGCACGCTGGCTTGCCATATTGTTCATACTATCAGAATATACTTTGTATATCTTGTAATATTTAAGCGCGCTGTTTCCATCATTCATTGCTTCATAAATGGAAGAAAGCGTTTCGCTGGCATCACGTGTAAGCTGTACCTGGCCCATGTCTTCTGCTCTTTGCAATCCATCTAATCCATTCTCTAAAGCTTCTTTTAGCGAGCCTTGTTTAAGACGTGTTTTAGCTAATCCAATTAATGCATTACAAACAGATATACCATTATCCGTTTGTTTGGAAAGTTGCAGTGCATATTGAAAAAGAGAATCTGCCTTTGATAAACTATCCAGCTCATAGTAAACTTCGGCAAGGGAAAGTGTTGTTACCATCAACATCTTCACATCATTAATTTTTAAAGCAAGGTTATATGCAATAGTAAGGTTATGTAAAGCTTTTGCCGAAGCTTTTTGTTGCAGGTTTACTTCACCAATAGCATTATAAGCAACGCTCATGCTGCTGGTATCAGCCATTTTTTGTGCGATTTTCAGACGTTGGGTAAATGTACTTTCCGCCTCATTAAACTTATTTTGATAATACTGAACATTGGCGATATTGTTTAAAGTCGCGCCAATCAAATCATCATCACCAATACTTTCTGCTGATTTTAAAGATTCGTAAAATTTGCTTAATGCTTCCGGGTAATTGCCCTGGTTAAGATGTATAATCCCGATGCGATTCAGGATAAGCGGAACAGTAGATTCGAGATGTATCTTTTTAGCAAGCTGCAAAGACTTATCATAGTTTTCCATTGACTTATCATAAATGCCTTTTGTTTCGTAAGCATCGCCGAGCAGTATGTAAGTATTTACTTCTTCTTTTTTATACCCTGCCGCTTTACACCGGTCTGCATTACCTGTAAGCAGCAATATTGTACTATCGGGATAACTTGATCTATATAAATAAGCAAGATCAATTAATGTTTTAACGTAATTACTATCCGTGAGATAATTTTGATGTTGCTGAAATTGTTTTAATTTCTGTTTTAGCTGATCAATTGAATTATCAGTTTGCGCAAATACAAAAACAGGAAAAACGATTTCAATAAGTAGTAGTACAAATGTTATTCTGTGTAGTAACTTCATACAATAAATTAAGCAGCCGGATTAAATATAAATATAATAGTAACCACTATAGAAAACATTTAAAATTTCAACCTTAAAGCAGCAGATTATATTTTGAAGTCAAACATGCTCAAAAGTTATTTCTTCCAACAATACAATATGTGCCAGTCAATAAAATTTGGCGAATCAAAAAAAAGAATTAGGTTTATAACCAAACAAAAAACTTTGCAACATGGAAACTACTCTTAGCAATTTTGAAAACCAGGCTGACGAATTAAATTTTTCTGCGCAGGCAGATTATTTTCCTGGCCCCGGTAATGAGAATGATGATGATAGCGATGATAATAATGATGATGATAAAAGCCAGGATAATAATTCAGGTGATGATAATCCGCCGCTTGATGAAGAGGTTGTTCATTCTCCGCTCACTACCCAAGATGGTGGAAAACCAAAGTGAAAATAATTGCAGGTAGCTTGTATTTATTAATTTCATTTAAAACAACAAAAAGTATAAGTAAATTTTTACATAAGCAATCGTTTTTTAAAAAGCGATTGCTTATGTACCTGCATTTTAAAATTGAACATCCTTAATTATGTATCGTAAAATTTCAATACATCTTTTTTTAAAGCGGTTTAACTATACAGCAATTGTTATGTTGTTGTTGGCAACATCAGCAAATGCCAATCATCAAACATATTCTTATAACAAGGCATTACGAATAAATAAGCATGATGAAAAGCCAAGAATGTTTCTTATATGTGTTATTGATTCAGACGATGAAACCATAGGAAAAAGATGCGAAGAAGATTTAGATGGAATAACGTATGTGTTTGACGAGATTGCTGATTGGCTTGACGTTGACATGATAGATCCCAAAATAATACAGGGTGAAGAGTTTAGCAAAGCCGCGGTTAATGATGCTATTGATAATTGGCTGCCATCGCAACAGCCTGATAAAAATGATATAGTAATATTTTATTACAGCGGCCACGGGTTCAGGCATGCAAATGATGCGAGTGATTATCCGCGTATGTGGTTGAAGAATGGTGACAATAAAGATCCTGAAATAAATAATTTAAGAATTGAAGAAGATGTATATGACCGCATAATAAAAACCGGAGCCGGAGTTAATATTATTTTGAGTGATTGTTGCAATACCAATGCTCCCGGCGAAAATGCAAATTTTGATAATGCAAATGTACCGGTTCGTCAAAAAGTTGAACACAAACACAAACCATCACAAGACACAGAAACTTCCGATGACGATGATTATGGTGATAAGCTTTTTATTCCCGAACAACCGGTTTCTATATTGGCAACAGCAGCAGAGAAAAACGAATTTGCTGCAGGCAAAGAAGATGTTGGAGGATTTTTTACATACTATCTTATAGAGGCGCTGGAAGATTGCATTTATGATAATAAGATACAACCCACCTGGGAAAATATTTTTAAATATGCTGATGAAAATGCAGGCTATTGGGCTAAATCAGCGGCCTGTCCTGAAGCCAAACACAATGCGCAGGGCAGATGCATACAAACTACAGAATTTAAAATTGATGATTCAAATTAAGGCAGTTTTTAAGCAGGTAACAAAATAATAAATATTGAGCCTTCACCTTCTTTACTTTCCACTTTAATTGTTCCATTATATCTTTTGTGATGATGCCATAACTTAAACTCAAGCCTAAACCTGTTCCCTCGCTTGTTGGTTTTGTAGTAAAGAATGGTTGAAAAATATTGTCAATAGTATTTTTATACACTCATAAACAAGTGCATATGTTTTTATTGAAGGCAATGCAAGAACATTATGCCATATAAAACTCCCATTGAATGCGGTCAGGATCTTTAAAAGCAACGTATTGTTTCTGTAATGTCGGATCTAATTTCACACCTGTGTTTTCAACACCAGCATCGGCAAGTTCCTTTGCTATACGGTTAAGCTCTTCTTCTGTTTCACATATAATGGCTATATGATCTGTTCCGATAGTAAAAGGATTAAATTGTGTTTTGCCATCAGCTATTTTAAAGACAATAAATACACCGCCAACAGGAAAAGCAAATAGCTGCTCGTTTTCAATTACAATAGGGAAGCCTATAACATCCCTGTAAAATTTTTTCGTTTCATCAAGATTTAAACAACGAAGATTGATGTGATGAATGCCCGGTGTTTTTGGATTAATTGCCATAGGTTTTATTTTTTATGTGATTAAATAACAGGTAAGTTAATACTGAATTCACTTCCTTCACCTTCTTTACTGTCTACTTTTAATTCTCCGCCATGTGCTTTAATAATATCATAGCTCAAACTCAAACCCAATCCAGTTCCCTGTCCGGTTGGTTTGGTAGTAAAAAATGGTTGAAAAATTTTATCAATGATATTTTGCGGAATACCGTTGCCGTTATCAGTTACTTTAATTTCTATGTTGTTGTTTACTTTTTTTGTTTGAACTGAAACAAGGGGCTTGTAATTATTATCAGCAGTTTTCTTTCTTTCATTTACTGTATAAAATGCATTGGTGAAAAGGTTGAGAAGTACCCTGCTTATATCCTGCGGAACGATGTTTATCTTACCAATGCTTTCATCAAAATCAGTTTTAAAATCGGCATTGAATTCCTTGTCTTTTGCACGAAGACCATGATAGCTTAATCTTAAATATTCATCCGCAAGTTTGTTGATGTCAGTTGGTTCTTTTTTGCCTGTACTTGCTCTTGAATGTTGCAACATGCCTTTCACAATCGCATCAGCCCGCTTGCCGTGATGATTTATTTTTTCTTCGTTGTCGTTTATATCATTTGCAATTGTAATTGCCTCATCAATATTTCCTGATTTTAATTCTGTCCGCAATTCATTAATCATTTCTTTATTTATATCAGAAAAATTATTCACGAAGTTTAAGGGGTTTTGTATCTCATGTGCTATGCCTGCAGTGAGTTCGCCAAGGCTTGCCATTTTTTCGGATTGAATGAGTTGTGCCTGTGTTGATTTTAATTCTGATAAAGTGCTTTCTACTTTTTCTTTTTGGTGTTGCAGTAAAATATTGGCTTGTTGCCTGTGTTTATTGTTTCGGTATAGTATTAAAGCAATGATTATAACAGCGAGTATAATGAGGCCCAACGCCGTAATAATAAAATACTGGGTATTCTTAATCCGTTTTGCTTCTGCGTCTTTCTTTTCCTGTTCAGATGCCTGTAGTTTTTTCTCTTTGTTAAGCAGCTCTATCTCTTTGTCCTTTACTTCAGTAATTCGCTCGTTTTCAAGCGTGGCTATTTTTCGTTCATTATCATCATTAAAAATAGAATCTTTATTTTCTACAGATTGTTTATAAAATTTTAATGCGGACTTATAATTACCCCGCAGCTCTTCGGTTTCTGATAATGATTCTGAAAATTGCATTATTAAGGAAGGCTCGCTGGCTTCTTCGCTTACTTTCAGTGCATAAAAAAAATAATCATGTGCCTTTTGTAAAAGTGTTGATTTGCTAACCTTTAATGAATCCGGTATAATATATTTCCTGTATCCATTCTTTGCCACTAATAAACAAACTGACCCAATACCACCATTACCAAAAGCAAGCGTTCTTTTTATATCAAGCGTTTGAGCAATTTTAATTGCTTTCTTATAAAATATAATTGCTGAATCAAAATTATTCTGACCCTGTAAAAAATTACCGCGATTAATATATATTCTTCCTAATGCACGTTGATCGTTTATGTCTTCAAAAAGTTTTATTGCCTGAAGATTATATTCATTCACTTTAGACATATCGCCTTGAGCTTCATAAACACTTGCAATATTATCAAGCGCTGACGCAATGCCGTTTTTATCGTTTAATTTTCGTTGCAGCACAAGCGCCTTGTTATAATTCTCAAGCGCTTTGGGGTAATTTTGAAGCCAGTAATAATCAACTCCCATATTATTATAAGTCCAGGCTATGCCTACCTGTGAGCCCACTTCTTCGTAAATGCCCAAAGCTTTATAATTATTCTCAATTGCTTTGGAATAATTACTGAGTGCCTCATAATCATTTGCTATTGTAGCCAATGCATCACCCATTCCTGGTTTCCATTGTATTGATTTAAAAATTTCGTACGCCTTACCTGCATTTTCAAGACTAACTGCAAAGTTTGACATAGCTGAATATATTCTTGCTTTATTTATATATGCAATACCAATTCCTTTCTGCCATTGATGTTGTTGTGCAAGGCGCATGGCGCTATCTGCATATTTCATTGCTGCAGACGGATCTGTTGATATTAAAGCCTTAGCCGCTTTTGCTATAAGTTTAACCTGGTCAGTATCACTTTTTGTTTTTTGGGCTTCCTGTATAAGGGAATCTGCAAGCGCTTTGCCTTGCAGGTTTTGCGCAGGTAATAATTGCGGACATATACAAGCAAACATCAATGCAATAGCAGATAGTAAATGTTTCAGTATTCTCATGTGGTTACGGAGATTAGCAGTATACAGATAATTTTTAAACTTCCTTATAAATGATAATTTAAACGGGTAATTGAATAACAAACTCACTTCCTTCACCTTCTTTACTTTCTACTTTTAATTCTCCGCCATGTGCTTTAATAATATCATAGCTCAAACTCAAACCCAAACCAGTTCCCTGCCCTGTAGGTTTGGTAGTAAAAAATGGTTGAAAAATTTTATCAATGATGTTTTGCGGAATGCCATTGCCGTTATCTTTTACAGTAATCTCAATTGTATCATCTAATTTTTTTGTTTTAACTGATACCGTTGGTTTGTAATTCTCACCAGCAGTTTTCTTTTTCTCATTCACTGCATAAAATGCATTATTGAAAAGATTGAGAAGTACCCTGCTCATATCCTGCGCAATAACAACTATTTTACGAATGCTTTCATCAAAATCTGTTTTAAAATCTGCGTTGAAGCTTTTATCTTTTGCATGCATGCCATGATAAGAGAGACGTAAATATTCATCACATAAATTATTAAGATTTGTTGGTTCTTTTTGCCCTGTAGATGTTCTTGAATGTTGCAACATTCCTTTCACAATGGCATCAGCACGTTTGCCGTGATGATTTATTTTTTCATTGTTTTGAAAAATATCATTTAATATTTCATCCTGCTCTTCAGTTTTTAATTTTGACTTTTGACTTTTTAATTCTTCAATCAGGTCATTATTCACCTCTGAAAAATTATTTACAAAGTTCAGCGGGTTTTGTATCTCATGCGCAACGCCTGCAGTAAGTGCACCAAGCGAAGCCATTTTTTCTGATTGAATAAGTTGGGCTTGTGTAGATTTTAGCGTTTCATGGGTTTCTGCAAGTTTGTAATAAGCCTTTTCAATTTCTTTAGCCTGTTCTAATTCCCGTGCCTGGTTTCTTTCTTTTTCTTTTTTTATCAGGCGCTGATGAAAGTAACGGTAAATGATAATTCCAATACAAACAGTTAATAATGCATAAATAAAATAAGCAAGATTGGTTCGCCACCATGGTAGTTTAATTATAATTGTAAGTGTAGCGCCCTGCTCATTCCAAACACCTTTATCGTTTGCAGCTTTTACATGAAAAACATATTCACCCGAAGGCAAATTCGGATAAAAAGCTTCATGCAAACTGCCGGCATCCCGCCATTCGTTATCATAATTTTCCAGTTTATAACTTATCGTATTTTTTGCAGGATTTGAATAATGAAGCACAGAAAATTCAATGGAAATATTGTTGCCATTGTATGGCAGTGTTATCTGCTGCGTTTCGTAAACAGGGTTTTTAAGAACAGAACCTTTGCCCGGAATAACACGCCTGTTAAATACTTTTAGTTCAGTAAGAAATACTTTTGGGGCTAGAGAATTTTTATCAACTTCATCAGGATTGAAAATGGTAATTCCATTAGAGCCACCAAATGCAAATAAACCTCTTGAGGTTTTTAAGCAAGAACCATCAGCAAATAACTGGCCCTGTATGCCGTCTGCAATAGAAAAATTATTGAATTGTTGAGTTTTTAAATTCAACCGGCTTAACCCTTCAAATGTGCTTAGCCACAAAGAATTATTTTTTTCGTCAGGCAAGATGCTTTGAATACTCATAGATGGTAACCCATCATTACGGGTATAAGAAAAAATTTTTCTTGTTTCAACATTATATCGGCTTAATCCACCCTGCCACGAGCCTACCCATGCAATGCCGTTTCTGTCTTCATAAAAAGAGTTTATATCTTGTGTTACAAAAACATCACCTGTAGTCTTGTCAAATCCATGTCTTTCTATTTTATCATTGTTGTAATTGTATAAAAACAAGCCATTGTCAGTAGTTAACCAAAGCCCGTGTTTTTTACTTTCGTATGCTTTTGTTATTTGATTACTGCTTGCATCACTGCCCTCAATTTTGCTTAGATCATATTTTGAGAATATATGCGCTCCCCTACTTTTTTTATACAACCCCGTTAACGTACATAGCCATTCATTTTGCCGGCTGTCTTTAAGATGATAGAGAATTGTAATAGTATCGGGGGCACCGGGTAACGACACAGGTTTTAACGCATACGTCTTCTCTGACAATAAAAATAATTTCTTAAAACCCGCTACATATAACTCATCTGGTTTATTTTCCCAAAGCGCAAAAACACCATCCAACTGTGCTGAAAAACGGGAGAAGGGAAATGGTGTAAGAATTCCTGTGCGGCTATCCAATACATTTATGCCGGAAGTATTGGCAGATCCACTTGTGCCAATCCAGATTCGTCCATCACTGCCTTCATAAATAAAATTTGCCCAACCTGAAGTGATTGAATTTTTATCGGCCTTATCATAAATATAGGAATTGACCTGCGCTTTATTTTCATATTTAAGTAAGCCATTACTGGTTGAGGCAATCCATAATGTTCCAAAACTGTCCACAGCAAGCTTGTTAGCAAACGTGTGTTCCAGTTGTTTTTTTACGCCACTGTTAAACAATGAAAATTTACTTGTTTTACGGTTAAAATATTGAACGCCTGCATTAGATGTTAGCCATACATTACCAATTCCATCCAATGCAATTACTGTGCGTGTTAAATCGTTTTTCGTTTGCGGAAGAAGTTTATCGGAAAGCCATGCTTTGTAAGTGCCTTTAGCAGGATCAAAATCATACAACCGCGAAGTTGTAGTTATCATTAATACGTGCCCGTTGTTATCAATTTTAAAATCTGAAGCCAACTCATTATTTCTTTTGAGTTCCTGCTCCATTAATGTAATCTTAGTGATCTTTTTTGCAGTATCAATTTTAAATAAACCTGAATAACTAAGAAACCAAATATTACCCGCTTTGTCTTTGGTCATGCTGATAATATTTTGTACCAACAGGCTATCAGGGACGTGGAATATTTTTATGGTATCATCTTTTTCCTCTTTGTATAAAAGAGCGGAAGAAATCGTTTCATTTAAATAGGTGGTGATGCCGAAATAAATTCTGCCATTATTATCCTCGCACATAGCTGCTGCAATCAATTCAACATTGGCGGCATGATTTACCAGGTGTGCAAATTCATAGTGCCTGAATTTTTTTAAGACAGGATCAAAAACATTAAGAAATGAAGGGCTGCTTCCAATCCATACCTGGCCTTTATGATCTTCAAAGAGCGACCATATAATCAACCCCTGTATAGAAGTTGTGTCATTGGGATTTGAATAAAATCTTTTGAACTGGTAACCATCAAACCGCGCTAACCCATTTATGGTTCCCGTCCATACGTAGCCAAACTTATCTATTAAAAGTGTATTTACCTGGGCGCCTGGTAATCCGTCATTCTCTGTGTATTGGTTTAAATTACCGGAATTAAGTTGCGAATGTATTGTTGAAGAAATAAAAATCACTAAGACAATAAGCAGTAAAGCGGACTTCAGCTTCATGTCGAAAATTAAGCATTTAAATGATTATAAATTCAGATCACGCCCCTGCTTTTATTTCAACAGTTAATTCTCATCACCAGATTGCCTGGCCGTAGATTTAAAAAATTTTTTCTGATTAAAAGGATAATTAAATAGGTAAATTAATAATAAACTCACTTCCTTCACCCTCTTTACTCTCCACTTTTATTTCGCCACCGTGAGCCTTTACTATATCATAGCTTAATGATAAACCCAATCCTGTTCCCTCACCCGTTGGCTTGGTAGTAAAGAATGGCTGAAAGATTTTCCCTTTTACTGAGGCAGGAATGCCGTTGCCATTATCTTCAACTCTTATCTCTATTGTATCATTCAATCTTTTTGTTGATATCTTGGCCATTGGCTCATAGCCGTTAGCCATTAGCTTTTTCTTTTCATTTGTTGCATAAAATGCATTGTTGATAAGATTAAGCAGCACTCTCCCGATATCTTGCGGCACAATATTTATGTTGCCGATGCTTTTATCAAAATCAGTATTAATAGTTGCATTGAATTCCTTGTCTTTTGCCCGCATACCGTGATAGCTTAACCGCAGATATTCATTACACAAAACATTGATGTCTGTCAGTTCTTTTGTGCCTTCACTCTTTCTTGAATGTTGCAGCATGCCCTTTACGATTGCATCTGCTCTTTTACCATGATGAATTATTTTTTCGGTGTTCCGTTTTATATCGCTCAACAATTCAGTTTCTAGTTCTTCATCTCCTTCGCCATTCACTTTTGACCTTTCATCTTCAATCTCTTCTATCAACTCTTTATTTATCTCAGAAAAATTATTCACGAAGTTTAATGGATTTTGTATCTCGTGTGCAATGCCGGCAGTAAGTTCACCAAGACTTGCCATTTTTTCTGATTGAATTAATTGCGCCTGGGTTGATTTTAATTCTGATAAAGCGCTTTCTACTTTTTGCTTTTGTTGCTGAAGCTGCAAATTAGCCTTCCGTTTATTTTTAAACCCGTTAAATGCAACAATGGCTAATATGAACGTTAGTATTAAACCAATTAATAAAGCCGTTTGTTTTGTTTTTGCCAAATCATTTTGTTTTTGTTGCTCATCTTTTGCTATTTGTTGTTTTTTTTCAAATTCATAATTCATTGTAAGTTCCGTTGCTTTCTTTACATTCTCCCTGCTTCGTATCGAGTCAGAAATTTTTGATGAAATTTTATAAGCAGCTAAAGACTTCTGATACTGGCCGGTTTTCTCATAACACTCCGACAAATTGGAATAAGAGGTTCCAACTTCTTCATCATAAAGATCTGCATCTGTTAATGATTGAAAAGCTTTTTCATAATAAGGAATTGCTTTGCTGTAATTATTTTCCATTTTTAATATGGCACCCATATTAGCACGGGTTTGGTATGTATTATAAGGCTGTTTGGATGAATCAGCAATAATCATTGCCTGCCCGTTTATTTTCTCAGCGTCTTCAAATTTATTTTGATCAGCTAATGCCATGGCCGCTCTTGACAGACTGCTTGCCTCTATACCCTGATCGCCTGTTTCTTTTCCCAACTTAGCTGCCTTCATTGCAACATCATACTGTTCTTTAGATTTATTTTGATCACTGTAAAGCGATGCTAAATTAGCATAGGCATACGCCTCTACGTTTTTCAGACCCAGTTTTTTTGCAATGGCCAGCGCTTTAAAATACGATGGTTCTGCTCTTGCAGGATCGTCTATAGAAGCATAAGTGATGGCTATGTTTAGATAAATATATGCTTCTCCTTCTTCATCATTTATCTCCTCCGAAACAGTTAAAGCTTTTTGATAATTGAGTAAAGCCTGCGGGTAATTTGATTGCTGCTGGTATGCAATTGCATTATTTTGATATATAGTTGCCTGCAAGGTTTTATCATTTTGTAACCGGGCAATTTCAATTGCCTTATTATAAAACCCATGTGAGGTATCAAACTTGTTTTGCATCGCATACATGAAGCCATAAACATTATACATCTTTGCAAGAGCAGCCGAATCTTTTATTTGTGAAAGAATCTGTTTTGAAATATCCAGGTTCTCTTTTGCTGCCGCATATTCACCTTTAAAACAATAGTTGCCTGCCAAATTTATTCTTGCTTTTGCTTCGCCTTTTTTATACTGTATATTTTTTGATTCCTGGATTATGCTGATTGCATCAGCAACAGCAGAATCAAGATCAAGCTCACCTAAAAATTTAAGTTTTGTTATGGCTAAATTAATTCTTTGTGTATCAGACGTCGCTTTACTTATAAGCCGGTTAAGGCTGTCAATTTTTTTGGTTTGCGCCTGTGTATTTGTCATGCAAATAAAAAACAACAGGCATAGCATTAAATATTTCATAAGGCGTGTAAACTTTGATGCAGCATAATTTCAGAGCGATAATTTACTACAATCTATCAAAAGAAATTATAACCGGATAATAATTTCAGTGCCTTTGCCTTCCTTGCTTTCCACTTTTATATTTCCGTTATGCGCTTTTATTATATCGTAGCTTAAACTCAATCCCAAAACTATTCCTTGTCCTGTTGGTTTTGTGGTGAGGAAGGGTTGAAATATTTTATCATTTTATTCGAACTGGTATTTGTTTTTAAAATACTCAAGCTGTTTTATGGCTTTCCCGTTCAATCTTTCTAATCCATTTCTGTGCTGCACAGTTACCCGTAAATACTGAAATAAATTGTTGAAATATTTATTGAGCATAATCTTGTCAGCAGAAGAAAACAATGAGCTTTTTATTTCGCCGGCATCTGGCAAAGGATTATTAATAACATCGCTATATAAACTTGAATAACCAATAAAATCAACCACTTCATTAAATGTATTTCGTACATTATCCTGCGATTGCTGGTATAAAGTAGCCTGGTAATTCTCTATATTACTTCCTGCTGTTTGGTAACTGATAATGCTGTCCGCATCGGCATCTTCCAAAAGACGAAAACCACCTGCGTTTGTAAGTTGCCCAAACGTGCGCCTATTCATTTGGAATGGATTATTGGAAAGTGAATTTTTAATAATTGTTAGTTCAGATACAGGTGTTTGATTTTTTAAAAGACTATCATAACAACTTTGAAGAACATTTAATGCAACTATCTTTTTTGTTTCAAAGTCTATGAGGTAATTTAATCTTGCAGCATCTGTTTTCAGATCTTCATAAAAAGATTTACTGTATTGTGTTGCTTTTTCTTTATCGGCCTTGTGTTCTCTCAAATTCTCTGCAAAAAAACCCAGTGTTACCGCAAGAAATATCATTACAAATTCCAAAAAATATTCTTTGAAATTTTTCTTTGCTACGTGTGGATGATGATGTACTTCCATTATTGCAATGTGTAGTTTTGTTTAATCAGATTTCGAATTTCAGTTGATTGTTTTGAAAGCCTTTGCAAACTCCGGGTTTCCGCTACTCTTGTTGATTGCACCTGGTGCAGATAATAAATAAATTGATTAATTAATTTTTTATCAGAGATATTTATACTATGCAAACCAACAGGTAGATGAATGTGGTTGGCGCTATCAACCATAGTTGTAAAAACGGTAGCATCAAAAATGGTTGAAATAAAAGGATACAGCGCATATCTTTCTGTTGAACTTACAGATATGCTTTCTTTATAAGTAGCTTCCTGCCGCTCGTAGTCCAAAATACTATCTGCAAGGCGGATGTTACTGATAAGCCTGAAATTACCGGAATTATTTAATTGCACAATGGTTCGGTCTGTAGGTTCAAAAGTGAAAGTTCTTGTTGTAATTCTTGCAAAAAAATAAAGCTTGTTAATATTGTTGCTGTCGGGCGAAGGTTGGTGAATTAGTGTTATTAATGTGTCGAACATTTTTATCTGCCGCTCATTAAAAGCAATAACGGTTTTAATATTAGTGCTATCTTGTTGCATATCGTTGTAAAGCGATTGTATATATAGTTTTCCTTTATCATTGTCGGCGATATGTTCCCTAACGTTCTCCGCAAAAAAACCAAGCGTTACAGCAAGAAATATCATTAAGAATTCAAGAAAATATTCTTTAAAATTTTTCTTTTCAACGTGTGGGTGATGATGTACTTCCATATCTTCAGTTTATAGTTTTTGGTTTGTAGTTTTAGTTTCATTTTTCCACCATATTGATCAATCCATTGTTTACATGATTTAATTTTTTTTCACTATGCTTTTACCCGGAACATATTGTATAGATGTGTTGAATGATGCAGTTGCATGTTTTGTTATGGTTTAAGCAGTAGTAATAGATTTATGATGGTAAAATAAGAATAAACTTTGTTTCACCTTCTTTTGTTTCTACTTTTATTTCACCATCATGCGCTTTAATTGTCTGAACCATGATTTATAGGATTAACTGATTACCATGATTATTTGGTCTGCTCATGCAACAGGCAATTGAATTATAAATGTTGTCCCCTCTTCTTTCCCAAAATTATCGGGATTTCCTTCATCAACTTTCGTTTGCACTTTTATTTCTCCTCCATGCGCTTTGATAATATCATAGCTTAAAGATAAACCCAAACCAGTTCCTTCGCCGGTTGGTTTTGTTGTAAAGAATGGCTGAAATATTTTTTCTTTGATGTTTTGCGGAATGCCATTGCCGTTATCGCTAACAGTAATGCGTACATTATTATTTTCTTTTTTAGTTTGAATGGAAACTGTTGGTTTATAATTTTCATCAAAAGTTTTTTGTTTTTCATTCACTGCATAAAAAGCATTATTAAAAAGATTCAATAATACTCTTCCAATATCTTGCGGAACGATATTTATTTTACCAATCGTTTCATCAAAATCTGTTTTAAAATCTGCATTGAAATTTTTGTCTTTTGCCCGCATGCCATGATAACTCAATCTTAAATATTCATCACACAAAGCATTAATATTTGTTGGTTCTTTTATACCTTTTGTTTGCTTTGAATGTTGCAGCATGCCTTTTACAATGGCATCTGCGCGTTTGCCATGATGATTTATTTTTTCTTCGTTAACTTTTATATCATTTAATATTTCATTTTCTAATTCTTCATTCCTCTCACTTCTCACCTTTGACTTCTCACTTAATAATTCTTCAATCATTTCCTGGTTTACTTCACTAAAATTATTCACGAAATTTAAAGGGTTTTGTATTTCGTGGGCAATGCCTGCGGTGAGCTCTCCAAGGCTTGCCATTTTTTCTGATTGTATAAGTTGGGCTTGGGTGGATTTTAAATCTGATAGTGTTGTCTCAACTTTTGCTTTTTGTTCTGTAAGTAAAAGATTTGCTTTTTGTTTGTGTTTGTTATTTTTAAACTGTATTAAGGCAATAATTACAACAGCTAATACAACAATACCCAATGCAGCGATAGCAAAGTATTGTTGATTTTTTATTCGCTTTGCTTCTGCATCTTTCTTTTGTTGTTCTGCTTTTGCAAGAAATTCTTTTTTATCAAAATCATATTGCATTTGCGACTGAATAATTTTTTTTGTATTCTTTTCATTAAAGATGCTGTCACGGTAGGTAATAAAAAGCTTGTAATGTTTATACGCATCAAGATAATTTCCTTCCATACTGTCTAATTTTGAAAAACCTTCATAGGCAGTTTTCAAATTATCCGCCGATGCAATATCTTTTCCTGTTTGTACAGCCAACTGATAATATTTTTTTGCTTCAGGAAAATTATGAAGTTGCGTATTTGCTTTACCAAGCCTCGAATAAGTATCGCCGATTGCGCCAATATCGTATCCTTTATAATAGTCTACTGCACTTAAATAATTTTTTACGGCTTCATTCAAATAAGTTTTTGATAAAGCTTTATTGTCATCAGCTTCACTTAGCTTTTCAAGATTAATACCTATGCCTGAATGTGCATCGGCTATTCCTTCTTTGTCAGATAATGAATCGGCAATTCTTAATGCTATTGAATCATATTTCAGTGATTCACCATAATTCTTTTTTATTGAAAAAATATTTCCTATGTAGAAATAAGATTCAATAATACCTTGGGTGTAATTATTTCCTTACTGAGCTGTAAGCATTGTTGATAATTTTTTAATGATTCATCATAATTTTCAAGCCAGTAATTTTTTGCACCTATTTGATAAAGACAATAAGCTATTGATTTTTTATCTCCTAACTGTTCATATAATTTCAAAGCCTTGTATAAATACACGAGTGCTTCAGGCTCGTTGTTTAACCCATTGTCATAGTAGTCTCCAACAATTTGACAAATAAAAGCCGTGTTGGCTTTATCGTTTATTTCTTCATACAGACTTAAAGCTTTAAATGCGTATTTCAAAGCGCTATCAGGTTTTCTAGTATTGCCATAAAAAAAACTCAACGAAAAACATGCATAGGCTTCCCCCCGGGTAAAATTTAATTTTTGAGCCAATTGTAAGGCATTTGTTGCATACTGGAAAGCAGCAACACTATCCTTCTTTATAGATAGCCGGATGCTGATATTGGCTATTGTATATACTTTTTGAGTATCTTCTTTTTCAGTTTGCAAAATTCTTTTTAGCGAGTCAATATAATTGTCTTGGGCAATAGCTACAGTGGAATAAATGATAAAGAGGCTAAAGTGAATAAATTTAATAAGCAGTTTTTTCATTATTAAGTATTAGGTAATTGAATAATAAATTCACTTCCTTCACCTTCTTTGCTTACCACCTTTATTATTATCGTTGTGTTCCTGGTAATTTTTCATTCGCTTTTAAAGATAACCTAATACAAAATAAAAACCCCGCCTTTACCGGAAAGCGGGGTAATTTAAAAACACATCTTATGATCAACTCAGTTATACATACGCCATTAAACCAGCGTTATTGTATAGGCGCCTTTTTCGGTTGCACTTGTGTTTTTTACAATTAAAAAGCGGTTGCCTTTAGCGCCCAACACTTCCCGCGTTACCAGTTCTTCTTCATTCGGATGCAGCGTATAAGCAGTTTCCGGCATGGTATCATTTTTTTTCATGCACCAGTGCTAACTGCAATGCCGTGTTACCGCGGTTCACGCATTTTAAATTATCGCCATCATCCAGTGTTCTTGTAAATATCAGCCGGGTTTCACCGCCGTTTACACCCTGCTGAAAACTTGTTTGCTCACGGTTACGCAAAGCATCTACAGGAATTATATCTGCAATAGTTTCCGGTGTTTCTTTATAATAATCCATAAGCCTGCTCAGCACACCATAAAGACCTGTGCCCAATACAATACGGTCTGCTTCCAGCTCTGTACTGCTGCCGCTTTTAGTGCTTTACTTCCCTTTTGGGTGTAACTGGCAGTGGTTAATTCGTCGTAAAAAGCGTCAACATCTGTTTTAAGCGTTTGCAGCGCAGCATCGGTGCCAATAGCCATGCTAAGCGCAGCCACCGCGGTTATACGTTGCTGCTGGCCACCGGTTTGAAATGGTGTGCGGTGCCGCGGCAATAAAGCAATGTACTGCGGTGTTTTCTGGCGATATACATTTTGTATAGCCAGGTCCCAATCCTCAATTTTCTGGCTGCGCAGTTCATCCAGCAAATCGTTGAGCGATTGTGTTTGCCCTTTTGTTGCGCCCTGCTGGTTTAACCATGTGGTATAAGCATCGTCGTACGCCTCTACCAGCGGCGATAGTGCCTCAAGCAGTTGGCTGAAAATATCGTCTGCAGCCGGGACGTTTGTGTTGGCCGTGTTTTGCGGCACACGGGCAACAAGGGCAGCCAGCGTAAGGTCTCCAATTTGTTTCATTTGGCGGTAAGAAGTACGTGTAGCATTGATAAAAGGGTTTTGAAGAAAGATCCATGAACGTTCCATAATTATGAATTTAAAATTGAAAAAATGACTACCAATTTAAAAAGGAAGCGGGAGAAGAACAGATGCAAAAGGATTTTTGTTTATCCGCAAACGATTGAGTGTTTCAGGTGAAAAAGTTTGTTTGATAGGAAACGTTGCGGCGTTTTAATAAGGATAAGCTTATATGATGCGAAACGTTCCGCCGCTTTAAGGCAAATAAGCTTGTTTAATACGAAACGTTACATCGTTTTGACCCCGATAAGCCTATTTGAAACGAAATGTTCTTTCGTTTTGAACCGGATAAGATTATTTTACAGGAAACGTTGCAGCGTTTTGAGTGCGATAGGCTTATTTGATATGAAACGTTCTAGCGTTGGGAGCAGAATAAGAATTTTGATGAAAACATGATTGGAGTTGCGGCAACAACTTGTGAGTGGATTGAAGAAATGGAGTTGTGTATATTTGGGAATGATAGATTTAAAGTGTGATATTAATTGAAAAGCTGATGTTGAAACAACTATTATATTATTTTGAAGGATTAGATGAATCCATACTTAATTTAAATAAGTGCATTGTTGAAGATGATTTTGAATTTGAAAAATACACTTTAGAGCAATTTGAAAAAAAATTTAAAAGAAGATTCAAAAATATTATTCAAGAAAACCATCCTCTTGGCTTTGTGGGAGCGGTATCCCGATTAGGATGCTTCAACAAAGAAATTTTTCAAAATGGGTACATTCTCTTTCTCAATGACAATACAAAAAATCCTTTAGAAGACGCAATAGACATTAGACTAGAGAATTTAATACAAAATCTAAAATTCTTTAAACACGGTCATATTAAGTTAGTTTCTGCATTCGAATTTCCGTCTGAAGAATCAGATTTTATTGGTCCTGTAATTTTTTCATCACCTTCTAAAGAAATAAAGAATAGATATACCTTAAGTAATGAGGATATATTGAAAATTAAATTTTTTAAACAGCAATATAAGCCTCATCAATACATAGAATTGGCATTTCATACATTTCTTGAATCTTATAATATTGAAGATGAAAAATTAAAGTTCGTAGTATTAATGGTTTGCTTGGAAAGTATATTTAATAAAAGCAAAGACGAGCCTATTCGGCATATAATTTCAAGACATGCCGCCTTAACTATAACCAGAGATAAACAAATGTTCGCTGAAAAAGTAAAAAGGCTAAAATTTCTATATGATTTAAGAAGTTCTCTAGTACATGGAAAAGAAGAAAATAAAGAAGATAACAAAGAGCATAAAAAATATAAACAAATACTTGACAACATTCATGAATATGTTTTAGAACTTGAAGAACTTGTAAGAAGTGTTCTAAGACAATTGATTGTAGATAAACAACTTTTTGGTTCAGCAACTCCAGAAACTAAAGAAGAATTGTTCAATCGTTTAAATGAAAGTTCCATAAATGGAATCATTCTAAACTAGAAATTTTTGCCGATGCAAGTCGCTGAGCAACATAATTGAAATACCAATCACAAATGCCAGAAACATACAATAAAGACGATTATAATAAAAAGGTATATAAGATAGATAATTGGCAAAAGCTGCATGTTCAACAATTATCTTATACAAGAAACCTTGTTATTATTCTTGCATCAGCTGCTCTTGGTTATACTTTATCATTACTTAACAATGATCTTACTTGTAATCTTAAACTACTTTTAAAGATTATTAGCCTCGTATATTTAATTTCCATAACCATTGGTGTTTTTATTGCTTATAGTGAATCTGAAAATTATAGATTAAAATATTACATTTCTCGAAAAATAGAAAAACTGCAACCGTTTGAAAAAGAAGAGCAAAGTTGCACATCAATTGAAGGCAGAAATAAATGGTTAATTAAAACTCAACTTATTTTATTTGGAATTGCTATTATAACTGAAACTATATTATTAATTGCAAAATAATTATTTTCCTGTCGTAGCAGGGTTTGCGAAGCGACCCTGCGTTAATTTCAAGCAAGGTCTCATCCCTCACACAAGGCTAAGAAATGAAGACCTTGCTAAGACAGAACAATAAGTGTTATCTTCAGCAAAAGTTTTTCAATTAAGCACCTGTACGCAGAGCGTTAATACATGCACCTCCAGCGCCATGCCCTCACGTTGCGCATTCTTGTTTAAATTGAGATTAAATCAGAAATGAAAAAAGTACTGATTTTTTTAATATACACATGCGCTTCTCTTGCTGCGCAAAGTCAGCCGATGCCTGACAGCATCCAGCGAAAATATAATACCGCAAAAAGCTTTCATGATAAAGGGCAAATCATAACCAATTATGTATTTCAGTTAAAGGGTTCTTCACCGGAACAACTTAAAATTTTATTGCCGCAACTGTCTTATTTTACCAATAAAAAAGACGATGCCGGCATAGGATACACCAAATTATATATCGGCATTTCATTCGTTAAAATAAGCGATTACAGTGAAGGTTTAAAATATGGCATTGATGCGATGAAAATTTTTGAAGCGGTGCAGGACACGTTTGCATTACTTAAAACATATACTGAAATAGCCAATTCATATTTATGGTCGCAAAACATAGACGAAAGCCTCAAAGAGTGGAAAAAAGCCTTGCCCATAGCCCGCATTTATGATACGCATTATTACAGCCTGTGCCATTGTGAAATAGCAGATTGCTTTAATAACATAGGGCAGCCGGATTCTGCTATGCCATATATACAGGAAGCTTTAAAAATAGCATATACACGAAAGGACTCTGTGGATATTGCCAATGCTTTAGGCATAATGGGTGATACTTATAGTATCATGAAACAAAACGAAATAGCAAGGGTATTTTACCGTCAATGTATGTCTTTTACTAAAAGAAAGGAAAGCTTTTTATGGATGTACAAGGCTGGTTTGGCGGGCAATCTCAATAGTATATCACAGACTTTTTTTAATGACTCCCAATATGATAGTTCTTTAGTGTATGCAAAGCAGGCGCTTGCTTATGCTATCCCTGATTACTTAGCAGTGGCTGAATATTCTTACTATTTAATTTATAAAACCTTTGATAAGGAAAACAAAACGGATAGCTCCAATAAATACTTTCGCCTTGCTGCAGAAATAAAAGACTCTCTTTTTTCTGATGAAAAAAGCAGGAACATACAATCTCAGAAATTTAAGGAACAGTTACGCCAGCAGGAGATGGAAACACAAAAAAAAGCGCTTGCATTTCAGCATAAAGAAAATATAGAAAACGCTTTAATTGCTTTAGGCATCGTTTCGTTTACCATATTATTTTTATTACTGAGCCGCAGCTTTATTACCAATATAAGGCTTATTAAATTTCTTGGCATACTGGCATTGTTACTGGTGTTTGAATTTATTAATATAATGGCGCACTCTTACCTGGAACAGCTAACAAATAATTCTCAGCTATTGACATTGTTATTACTGGTAGGCATAGCTGCATTACTTATTCCCCTACATCATAGAATGGAGAAATGGACAATAACTAAAGTTGTTGAAAAAAATAAAAAAGTA
Organism: Bacteroidota bacterium; assembly: GCA_013285855.1. Taxonomy (GTDB): domain Bacteria; phylum Bacteroidota; class Bacteroidia; order Chitinophagales; family Chitinophagaceae; genus Parafilimonas. The sequence goes on along the minus strand of JABDGW010000008.1, from coordinate 12,741 downwards.
AGGTTGGCTGATGCAAAAAGAACAATTGAGAAATTAGAAAGGAAGGTTGGGCGTACTAATGAACCGGAGAATAAATTATGAGAAAAATAATCATTTGCCTGTTATTCATTTGTTGTGCAACTGTTGCATACCGCCCGGCAAAAACCGATTTAAAATAATACCACCGTTGTGATTCCCTATTCCGGCGCAAGGTATAACTAGCAAAGCAATGTGTATGGCTACTTGTGCCTTATACTCCTCTGGCTAACAACATAAACCTTATGGGCAACAGAGTTACTTATATTTGAATGCTGCTATAATATAAATCAACAATTATGTTTGTACATGCTACGCTGTTGCTGGTCGCCGACCAACAATAACATTGCGCCCTGCAACTTTGAAATAAAAAAACCAATTGCGCATATACAATAAAACGTATTTCATACGTTTAAAAATTAAATCCAATAGCCATGCTGGTGGAAGCTATGAACCCCGCAGAGATTGCTACACAAGTGTACAGAGAGTATAGTAAAATCTTTTATACTACAGTGCAAAGATTACTGAATGACTATGACAGGGAACGACGAAAACTGAAGATTGATAAATCAAGAATATACACAAAGCATTATGCCATAAAAACGGCGGGCAAAAACAACTGGATTATATTTATTGGTAAAGCACCGTCAAAAGAAAAGTATAAAGGCATAGCATGCTCCAATGTATGCTGTATGGTGTATTATTATACCTCCAAAGGATTTCGTGTTTTTGTTCCTTCATCAGACAAGATATTTCTTGTTTACAACGGGCATCTGTTTAAAAGATATAATGAGCGGCTTAATTTAAACTTTGCAAATACACTGGAGGCGGCAATCCATTATTTTACATATAATGCCTATATGCATCCGCATATACTTGAAAAAAACGGCAAGATATATACCATTGGTTTTTGTAAAGATGGATTTTTATTAGGTGAGGTAAAACATAATAACGTTTGGCTGGAATGGAAAACATTTGTAAGCAGAAATCTTGCAAGAGCAGACCAGGACGAAATGGAAAAAGAGTTAATAGACCAACTGCATAATTTTATGGAAACTGAAATAAAAAACGAGAATAGTGACCCGGTAAAGCTGAAAATAATGCAAGATAAAATAAAGGGTATAACAGGGGCATACATACAATAATTGTATAAACATAATTACGCCGTTGCTGGTTGCTGACCAACAACTCCATATTTAATAATAAATCAATTACCACTTTTCCGCAATAGTTTCTAACTATTTTTTTGTTGTTCACCACCTGCAAATTGTACCGGCGTATATTTGAACATGCCTATTATAAAACATCCATCAACATGTTTGTAAATGCAATTGAAGGGGTTTCAAAATTTACCAAACCTGTATATACCATTACAAGAAACTATAACGAAACAACAGTTAACCCCGGTGCGGCTACATTTTTCTTTGTAAATGAAGAAGGTGTTGCCATTACGTGTAAGCATGTAATTGATTTAATTGGCAATCGCATAGCTATAAATAACCGCTATGAGCAATTTAAAACAGAGCGAAATGCTATAGGTAAAAATAACAAGTATAATCAGCGGCTAAAGGCTTTGGAAGAATCTTATAAATATAAAGAAGGTGTAATAGTACAATTGCTTGAATTATTTGTTGGCGTAACCAGCGAAGCAACACTTAAATACCGCTGGATTAACCATCCTAAACATGATGTGTCAATTATTATTTTTGAAGATTTTAAAAACCCGCTCTATCAATCACATGCAAGATTTGTAAAAGACAGTTCAACACTAAAACAAGGTAAATTTTTATGCAGGCTTGGTTTTCCCTTTCCTGAATTTACCAATTTTCAATACAACGCAAATACAGATAATATTGAATGGATAAAAACAGGCAGAGTGGAATCGCCAAGATTTCCTATTGAAGGCATGCTGACAAGACACATTATAAGAGATGATGAAATGGTGGGAATAGAATTAAGTACGCCCGGGTTGCGTGGGCAAAGCGGCGGACCTTTATTTAATACAAAAGGGTTGGTGTGCGGTATGCAGGCGGGCACTAATCATTTGCATCTTGGCTTTGATATGATTGGCTTTGAACATAAAGTAAACGGGCGCAGTATAAAAATAAATAATCAACCATTTTTGCACGTAGGTCATTGCGTGCATGTTGATATAATTAAAAAATTTCTAAAAGAAAATAATGTAAAATTTTATGAAGAATGATAGTGGTTTAAACGGGTAACTGAATTATAAACTCACTTCCTTCACCCTCTTTACTCTCCATTTTTATTTCACCGCCGTGAGCCTTTACTATATCATAGCTTAATGATAAACCCAAACCTGTTCCTTGTCCTGTTGGTTTTGTTGTAAAGAATGGCTGAAAAATTTTATCGACAATATTTTTCGGAATACCATTGCCGTTGTCCGAAACTCTTATTTCAATTCTATCATTTATTTTTTTTGTTTGAACTGAAATAAGTGGTTTATAATTTTCATCAGCAGTTTTCTTTTTTTCGTTTGTTGCATAAAAAGCATTGTTATATAAGTTCAACAACACTCGTCCGATATCCTGCGGAACGATATTTATTTTTCTAATACTATTATCAAAACCTGTTTCTATCCCGGCATTAAAATCTTTTTCTTTTGCACGCATTCCATGATAACTCAATCGTAAATATTCATCACACAAAGCATTAATATCTGTTAGTTCTTTTTTACCAGATGATTGACGTGAATGTTGCAACATGCCTTTTACAATGGCATCTGCGCGTTTGCCATGATGATTTATTTTTTCAAGGTTTGTATCAATGTCATTTAAAATTTCATCTTGCTCTTCACTTTTTAATTTTGACTTTTGACTTTTTAATTCATCAATTAATTCTCTGCTTATTTCAGAAAAATTATTTACAAAGTTCAAAGGGTTTTGTATCTCATGCGCAATGCCTGCAGTAAGTTCGCCAAGGCTCGCCATTTTCTCTGATTGAATAAGCTGGGCTTGTGTAGATTTTAAATTAGTTACCGTTGTGTTTAAAATAGTATTTACTTTTTGCTTTTGTTTGTTATTGTGATACAATATAAAAGCTATAATCAAAACTATCCCCAACCCTGCTAATAATGCATACTGTCTTTGTTTGTTTTGAACAGCAATCCTGTTAGCTTCAATTTCCCGGTCGCGTTGCTGTTCGTTTAAAATAATTCCCTGCAACTCCTGAAATCTTTTTGTTCCTGTTAAACTATCTTTTTCAATATTAGCTTTGGATAAATATTTAAAAGCGCTATCATACCGGTTATTGTTTTTAAACAATTCGCTTATTAGAGTGGAAGCTTCATAAATACATTTTCTAAAAGAAACAGCGTCGGCAGTTTGTAAAGAATTTAAAGCGTATTTCATACTTGAATCAGGCTGATCCGTTTCTTTATAAAGTTTTGCTATCAGCAGAAAATTCATGGATAGGTCCCGTAAGTCATTATCAATATAAGCTTCAGCAACTCCACGTTTATAGAATTTTAATGCTTGTGTATTATTGCCCTTAGCCTTATATGCATTGCCTAACCTGAACATAATTTCCGGTCGTGTAAAATCTTCGCGGTCATTTGTTTTTAAAGATGCATCATACACAATTTTTCCGTAGTACAAAGCAGAATCCGCTATGTGCATGAGATTATAAATGTTGCCAATATTTGAAATCTCATTATAGTACATTCCGTAACTCTTTATTGTATAAAATAAATTCCTTGAAAGAACATAATTATCAATGGCCTTTTTATAGTCACCTAATTCCATGTAAGTATTTCCAATGCGGTTAAATGCGTAGGCTGTAATATTAGTGTCTTTCACTTGTTGACTAATATTCAAAGCTTCAAATTGAAATTGCAATGATTCAGGTAGTTTGCCGCTTTCTAAAAGTGTAGCGCCCTTCAATGATAAGAACTCTGCTTTTTTAGCTGGCAAATTGAGCCCATCAGCCAGCTTAATACCTAAGTCGCTGTAATAAAAGGAGGAATCAACGTTAGAGAACCTGTAGCCTGTGGCTAATTTGAACGCCAAATTTAATCTTGCGGAATCATCTTTTGCTTTCGCCATTTGATTTTTCCAGAAGTTAATTTCATTAGTTGAAACTTGTGCAAATGAGTAAAATGATATTACTGCACATAAAAAAACAAGGATTGATTTTTTTTGCATGGAATTGATCTTATACAGGCAATACAATAATAAATTCCGTTCCTCCTTCTTTATTCTTTACGTTTAAAGTTCCGTCATGTTCTTTAGTGATGATGTCGTAAGCAAGTGATAAACCCAATCCTGTTCCTTGTCCTGTTGGTTTTGTTGTAAAGAATGGCTGAAAGATTTTATCAATAATATTTTGCGCAATGCCGGTTCCATTATCAGTTATGCTTATCTCAACTCTATCATTTAATTTTTTTGTTTGAACTGAAACAAGAGGTTTATAATTTTCATCATCTGTTTTTTTCTTTTCATTCACAGCATAAAAAGCATTATTCAAAAGGTTGACTAATACTCTTCCCATATTCTGCGGAACGATATTTATTTTTCCAATTGTTTCATCAAAGTCTGTTTTAAAATCTGCATTGAAAGATTTGTCTTTTGCACGCAAGCCATGAAAACTTAATCGTAAATATTCATCACACAGAGCATTGATGTCTGTTAGTTCTTTAATTCCTTTTGTTTGTCGCGAATGTTGCAACATACCTTTTACAATTGCATCAGCACGTTTTCCGTGATGATTTATTTTTTCAAGATTTTGTTTGATATCATCTGCAATTTCTGTTGCAAGTTGCAAGTTGCCTGTTACAAGTTCTTCTTTCATTTCATCAACTAACTCATTACTTACTTCAGAAAAATTATTAACGAAGTTTAATGGGTTTTGAATCTCATGGGCAATACCTGCGGTGAGTTCACCAAGTGAAGCCATCTTTTCTGATTGGATGAGTTGGGCTTGTGTTGATTTTAATTCTGATAAAGCTATTTCTACTTTTTGTTTTTGCCTTTCTAACTGAAGATTCGCTTTTTGTTTTTGCCTGTTATTTTTTAACTGTATTAATGCAATTGCTATAAAAGCAAATACCACTACAGCAAGCCCTGCAATAATAAAATACTGTTGCGTTTTTATTCTGCGGGCATCTGCATCTTTTTTGTCCTGCACAGCTTTTGCCAGTTCCTGTTTCTTTTTAAAATCATAGCTAACCGCAAGCTCTGTTGCCTTGCGGATATTATCTATGTTTTTTAGCGTGTCATCAATTTTTGTAGCTGTTTTATAAGCTTCGAGTGCTTTATTAAAATTTCCTGTTTTCTCATAACACTCTGATAGTGCAAAATAGTTACCTGCCGTAACGGGGTCATACATATTTGCACCGGTTACAGACCGACAGGATTTTTCAAAAAAGGGAATGGCTTCTTTATTTTTGCCTGCACGTCTTAGTATTTCTCCCATTGCAGCATAAGATGCAGCAATACTAAAAGGTTCATTTAATGAATCAGCAATAGTTATTGCCTGCCTGGCTAACTTTTCAGCTTTATTCAATTCATTTAACTGGGCTAAGGCTCCGGCTGAGTTTGATAAACAAGCGGCTTCTGTTTCAACATCTCCAATAATTTTTGCCAAACGTGCCCCGTTCATACCATAGGTGTAAGCCTCTTTATATCTCTCATAGTGTATATATACAATACATAAATTGTAACTGGCACTACTTTCTACTCCTTTATTAGCGGTTTTTCCTGCAAATTTTATTGCGTTTAAATAAGATTGTTCTGCTTTTTTATAGTCTCTCATTTCGTTGAGGGCAATACCCATATTCAGATATACATAAGCCTGGCCTGTTTCATTACCTGCCTTTTCAGCAATTGATAAAGCTTTTTGAAAGTAAATTAAAGCAGCAGGAAAATTAGCTAATTGAGTGTAAGCCCTTGCAATATTCATATATGTATAAATCAACCGTAGCGTAAAACCTGCCGGGATAAAAGGAATTTCTTTTTTATAAAATAACAGGCTGCTATCTGCTTTCCCTTCACTCAAGTACAAACTGCCATAGGTATCATAGTATGAGGAAAGAGAAGCTGAATCTTTTACAGTTTTAAGAAGTTCACCTGCTTTATCAAGATGCTTTTTTGCCGTAACATAATCGCCCTGGCTCGATAAGTAATAGGCTAAATCTGTTCTTGCATTCAATTCTCCGTAATTGTATTTAAGAGATTGACATTCCTGCACTATTTTGTTATCAAGCTGTATGCAGGAATCTAAACTTATATCCCAAAATGCGGTAGCTTTTTTAATAATCAAATTAATTCGTTGCGTGTCTGAAGTGGCTTGTGGTATAAGACGGTTAAGACTATCTATTACTTCTTGCTGTGCTTTGCAAACGCATACACAAAAAAGAAAAGCTGATATTTGAATGCAGTGTTTCAATTGTATAGTGATTATTTTTTTATGCAATAGGTAATTGAATTATAAACGTTGTCCCTTCACCTTCTTTACTTTCAACCTTTATTGTTCCGTTATGTTCTTTGGTGATGATGTCATAAGCAAGAGATAAACCTAATCCTGTTCCTTGCCCTGTTGGTTTTGTAGTGAAGAATGGCTGAAAGATTTTATCAATAATATTTTGCGGAATTCCGTTGCCATTATCGCTAACAGTAATGTGTACATTATTATTTTCTTTTTTAGTTTGAATGGAAACTGTTGGTTTATAATTTTCATCAGAAGCTTTTTGTTTTTCATTCACTGCATAAAAAGCATTGTTGTATAAATTCAATAGCACTCTTCCAATATCCTGCGGAACAATATTTATTTTATCAATTGAGTCATCAAAATCAGTTTTAAAATCTGCATTGAATGATTTGTCTTTTGCGCGAAGACCATGATAACTTAATCGTAAATATTCATCACACAAAGCATTAATATTTGTTGGTTCTTTTATACCTTTTGTTTGTTTTGAATGTTGCAACATGCCTTTTACAATCGCATCTGCACGTTTGCCGTGAAATAAAATCTTTTCATTGTTTTGTTTTATGTCGTCTGAAATAGCTTTTATTTCATCAATATTATTTTCGTTTTTTATTTCATCAACCAATTCCTTATTTACTTCAGAAAAATTATTCACGAAATTTAATGGGTTTTGTATTTCATGTGCTATGCCTGCTGTGAGCTCACCTAATGAAGCCATTTTTTCTGATTGGATGAGTTGCGCCTGGGTGGATTTTAAATTGTTTAATGTGGTTTCTAAAACTTTATTTGCTTTTTGCTTTTGCCTGTTACTTCTGAACAATATGGTTGCCAGTAATAAAAACATGATCAGCCCTCCTCCCAGTACATAAAGTTTTATTTGATTGCGGTAATTTGCCTGTGCTGCTTCCATGTCTTGCTGGCGTTGCTTTTCTTCGAAAGAAAGAGAGATCAATTGCTTTACCTTATCCTGGCTATATAAACTATCCTTAGCCGCAGTTGCCAATTTTAAATAATTGAAGGCTTCTTTATCATTTTTATTCTCGTATAGTTTCCATAATCTTTCACTTGCATCAAGAATACCTTTGTTATATGATCCATCTTCAGCATTTGATAAAGATTGTTTTGCATAATAAATCGAAGAGTCCTCCTGCTTTTTATTAAGATAAAGTGTGGATATACTTAAATAGGTAATACTGAGGTCTTGTTTATCGCTGGCAGCTTGGTAATTGACTACACTTTTATTAAAATGATATAATGCTGGCTGAAAATTCTTTTTTGCTGTTTCAATTTCTCCAAGTCCGCGTTCAATGTCCCCATCAAAATCTTTGAACTTTTCACGTTCCGCTATGGAATACGTATTTTGAAAGTAAAATAAAGCGGAATCATATTGATGCAAATACAGGTAGCATGTACCAATATTTAACGATGTGACTGCCATAGGATAATGATCCTGAAGTTTTACTGAAAACGACATTGATCTTTTGAAAAGATCTAATGCTTTCCGATAATCGCCTTGCGTTAAATAAGTGTCTCCAAGATTATTAAAAGCACGTGCAATGCCAACCTCATCTTTAATACCGGTGCTAATGCTAAGTGCTTTTGTAAAGAACATTAAAGACTTGGCATAATCCCCAACCGTTGCATATGCGGAAGCTATACGATTCAGTGATAAAGCTTCTCCGGCAGCATATTTAAGTTTTTGAGAGAGCTCATAGGCTTGTTGTCCCAAAAGTATTGCAGTATCTGGTTTGTACTGATAATAACTCCTAATCAATTCCGCAAGTAATAATACCCTATTTATATCTGGCTTCGACCTGTTTAATTTAAATTTTAAGCTATCAATTGTTTTTTGCTGGGCGGTAGTAAAAGTTATTAATAAAGCAAGTATAAAGGTTGTAACTAAAATTTTCATGCGTTGAATTTAAACTTTCTCTTTTGCGCCAATTTACAGCATTGTTATTTTAGAAAATTATAATTCAGATAGGCAACTTTATAATAAACGCACTTCCTTCTTTTTCTTTCGTTTCAACTTTTATTTCACCAGCATGCGCTTTAATGATATCATAACTCAAACTCAAACCTAATCCTGTTCCTTCACCGGTTGGTTTTGTGGTAAAGAATGGCTGAAAGATTTTATCAATAATATTTTGCAGAATTCCGTTGCCATTATCAGTTACTTTTATTTCTATGTTGTTGTTTACTTTTTTTGTTTGAATCGAAACAGTTGGTTTGTAATTATTATTCGTCGTCGCCGAGGCTTTGGCGGACACAGCATAAAAAGCATTATTGTATAAGTTCAATAACACTCTTCCAATATCCTGCGGCACAATATTTATTTTACCAATGTTTTCATCAAAATCAGTTTTAAAATCTGCATTAAAACTTTTGTCTTTTGCACGCATGCCATGATAACTCAATCGTAAATATTCATCACACAAAGCATTAATATCTGTTGATTCTTTTGTGCCTGATGTTTGCCGCGAATGCTGCAACATGCCTTTTACAATGGCATCTGCACGTTTGCCGTGATGATTTATTTTTTCAAGATTTTGCCTGATGTCTTCTGCTATTGTTTTTACTTCTTCTGTATTCCCCTTATCAACTTCATCAACCAATTCACTAATCAACTCATCGTTCACTTCAGAAAAATTATTCACGAAGTTTAACGGGTTTTGTATTTCATGTGCAATGCCTGCAGTAAGTTCTCCAAGGCTTGCCATTTTTTCTGATTGAATGAGTTGTGCTTGTGTGGATCTAAGCTCATTTAAAGAATTTTTTAATTCCGCAGTTCTTTCGTCTACTGTTTTTTCAAGCTCTACTTTTTGCAGTTCTATTAGCTGGATGCGTTCTATTTCTTTTTCTTTTACCAACCTTTCTTTTGCAAGTGTCTCTTGTGTTATTTTCTTTTGTAATTGCTGGTAACGCTCAAACAAACTCCATGAAAAAAATACAAGCAACCATATTAATCCAATTTGTTCTAATACCGTTAGCCTGTTAGTTATCCATTCAACAAAAGCTGGTATTGGTAATCCCGTATATTGATTTAAATACCGGAATAAAGCAGGTGATGAAATGCTCATGATAAAAATCACAGGTAAAGCCGCTACAATTGCAGACCACGCTGCTTTTCTGGGAGAGCGCAAAGACAATACAAGCGTTATAAGAATGGAAAAGCATACTACAGAGGGTCCTAATATGTCCTGGAACTGAACCGGAATAACATTCACTAATGTTAAAACAAAAACAATAGCGTTGTAAATACTTAAGCCGGTAAGATATTTATCCCAGCGTGGAAAATACTTGTATGTTTCAAGAAAATATCGCAAAAAATGAAGAAGAAAAAAGAAGAAGAACATAGCACATACATTAGCAATATTCCATTTTACTAAAGGATGTTCGTGGAAAAAGATATCATTAGCATATAGAAAACGAGAAAAACCTCTAAAGAAAAGTGTTAAGGAAAAAAATAAGTACACACGCTCACCAACTATCACGAAAAAATATAAATTAAAAAGGGCTGCTAAAAGAAAAAGTCCGAATAAAAAAGAAGGAAGAATAGACGGATCATTTTTGTTATAACCATCCTGAGCAACATTATCTGCAAAGCCAAAAGTTATATAGAGGAAGTCGGGACTATTAATCAAATAGTCAAAACTGTCGCGTTCATAAATCAATAATTGTTCTCCGGGTTGTATTGTGTATATGACAGTTGTGATGCGCTTAAAGCCATCCCGTTTGCTCCATGGTACAGTTGCTCCTGTAGTTTTGTGATCCCATTTTCCATTAGAAGTAAGTGTATATAAATCAGCGTTTGTAACATCTTCAGGTATTGTTATTCTTGTTGCATGCTGCATGGAGTTTATAAAACGATAGCGCAGCCAAAATGTTCTTACAGAATAATCAAGTCCTTTGCTTTTAGTCGTATTGGTATGAAATTGATCTGCCAGTGGCGGCCTACTTATTTCATCAATTGTCCGCTTCCCTTTAGGATCTTCAAGCATTTGCCAATAAGAATCATCAAGCTTTACAGACAGTATCGTATCTGTAGTTATTTCATAAACCGGCGGCAAATTATTTTGAGCAATTGTTTTGATGAACAGAAACGTAAAAAATATACATAAGCCAAGAATTTTTTTCATGAAGCTTGTGTTAGAGGTAACTGAATTACAAACTCACTTCCTTCACCTTCCTTCGTCTCTACTTTTATTTCACCAGCATGTGCTTTGATAATATCGTAACTTAAACTCAAACCTAATCCTGTTCCTTGTCCTGTTGGTTTTGTTGTAAAGAATGGTTGAAAGATTTTATCAACAACATTTTGCGTGATGCCGTTGCCGTTATCTTCAACTCTTATCTCGATCTTATCATTTAATTTTTTTGTTTGAACTGAAACAAGCGGTTTGTATTCCTGCAAAAGCTGCTGTGGCCTGTTGACCGTTGACTGTTGACTTTTCTCATTTACTGCATAAAAAGCATTATTAAAAAGATTGAGCAACACTCTTCCAATATCCTGAGGAACGATATTTATTTTACCAATCGTTTCATCAAAATCTGTTTTTATTTCTGCGTTAAACTCTTTGTCTTTTGCGCGAAGACCATGATAACTTAATCTTACATATTCATCGCATAACGCATTAATATCTGTTGGCTCTTTTTTGCCTTCACTTTTTCTTGAATGTTGAAGCATTCCTTTTACAATGGCATCGGCACGCTTGCCATGATGATTTATTTTTTCAAGATTTTGTTTGATGTCTCCGGCAATTATTTTTGCTTCATTAATCTCTCCTTTATTTAATTCATCATTCATTTCATCGACCAATTCATTGCTTACTTCAGAAAAATTATTCACGAAGTTTAATGGGTTTTGTATCTCATGTGCAATGCCTGCAGTGAGTTCTCCGAGCGAAGCCATTTTTTCGGATTGGATGAGCTGAGCCTGCGTGGATTTGAGATTGCTGAGTGTTTGTTCAATTACTTCATTTTTATTTTGCAGAAGCAGTTTGGCTTTCTTTTCTTTCAGATTGTTTCGATAGAGAAAGAAGGCAATAAGAAGCAGAATTCCCAAGCCCGTTATCAATGCATACTGCTTTAATTGGCTTCTATAAGCAATCGCGGCAGCTTCGATCTCTTTTTGGCGTTCTTCCTGTTGCGCAGCCAGCGTTTGAACTGCTTCTATATTTCCTGCACCAAATATGCTGTCTTTGTAAGCGTCTGCTATTTTAAGATACTGCAATGATGCTTTTGCATCTTTTGACTCATATAATTCAGACAATAAAGCTGCTGCTTCCAGTATTGTTTTCTTTTGATCGATCGCCCTGGATTCTTCAAGACCTTTTTCAGCATAATAGATAGCGGAATTTGGTTTATTGGCATCTTTATAAAATGCTGCAATTTTATTGTATAAATAAGCTGAAGCCCTTCTTTCATTATTGTTAATAGCAATCTGAAGGCCTTTTTGATAATAATTCAGTGCATCTTCCGGTTCCCCTGATTTTATTTTAATATCTCCGATAGTTTGATAAACCAATGGCTCTTCATGATTATATTTTGCAAAGGTCTTTATAGCTTTTTCTTCAAAAAAACCGGCAGAATCCAATTCATTTAATCCTGCAAATGCAACTCCCATATCGAAATATGCATAAGCTAATCCTTCATTATTAGAATTATTTTCTTCTATCAGAATATACCTGCGCAGATAGCTTATCGTTTTGGGATAATCTTTCAGTATGATATATGTTTCACCAATGCCGTCCAACGCAGGCCCTGCTAATCTTTCTAAATCATGTTCCTGTGCAAGCTGTAATGCTTTAAAACCCAGTTCCAGCGATTTCGGTAAGTTACCCCGTTGCTCTGTTACAATACACATAAAACTAAGTGCACTGATTTGACCGGGTATATAGTTAATTTTTTCAGCTGATTCCAACGCCTGCTGCCCATACATCAGCGAAGAATCTGTATTGCCCAGGCGATACAAAAGACATAATGCAATCTGGGTATTGATCCTGGTTGTATCATCTTTAGCATTAGACAACTGTTGCTGTAAGCTATCGATTGCCTTAATGGTTTGAGTAAAACCAGAACCGCTCAGAAGAAATAGCAGAAAACTAAAAGTAAATATCTTTATCATGTGTTGAACTGTTGAGGTAATTGAATCATAAACTCACTTCCTTCTCCTTCTTTCGTTTCAACTTTTATTTCACCAGCATGTGCTTTAATAATATCATAACTCAAACTCAAACCCAATCCTGTTCCTTGCCCTGTTGGTTTTGTTGTAAAGAATGG